>JAUVQB010000176.1 GCA_030598385.1 Alphaproteobacteria bacterium
CGCGATAGCGCCACTCCAGCTCCTCGTTCTTCTTGACGCCGCTTTGGCGCTCGCTGAGCGAGATGCGGCGCACCTGCGAGGTGCCGGTTTTGCCCGCCATGGCCCAGGCTTCTTGCTTGATGCGCGAACGGTAGGCGGTGCCGCGCTCGTGGTTGCTGACGGCATCCATGGCGTCGCGGACAATTTTGAGGTGGGCCTCGGATAGGCCGAGCGGCGCGAAGCGCGAGGCGGCGACTTCGGCGACGTGCGTGGCGGTGGCCTCCGCGCTCGACGGCGCGTCCTGCTCGTTCGTCAGTTCGTCGCGGAATCCGCGCAGCAAGGTGGGGCGCACGGCAAAGCCGCCGTTCGCCAGGCGCGCCGTCATCACCGCGAGCTGCAACGGCGTGGTCAGGACGAAGCCCTGACCGATGGCGGTGATCAGGGTCTCGCCGCCCTGCCAGGGTTCGCCGATGACCGCCAGTTTCCAGTCGCGGGTCGGAATGACCCCGCCGCTCTCGCCCGGCAGCTCGACGCCGGTGACCTCGCCGAGCCCCAGCCGCGTGGCCATTTCGGAGATGCGGTCGATGCCCGTGCGCCGCGCGATATCGTAGAAATAGACGTCGCAGGACTGCTTGATGCCGTCGTGCATGGCAAGCCAGCCGTGACCGTGCCGCTTCCAGCAGTGGAAGCGCGAGCGCCCCAGTTCCATGAAGCCCGGGCAAAAGACCCGGTGCCCCGGGTTGATGCCGGCCTCCAGGGCGGCCAAGGCGACGACCATCTTGAAGGTGGAGCCCGGCGCGTAGTTGCCGGCGACCGCCTTGTTGTTGAGCGGCCCCAGGGGATCGCTCACCAGCTCCTGCCACTGCCGGCTGCTGAGGCCGACGTTGAAGGCGTTGGCGTCGTAGCTGGGCGCCGACGAAAGCGCCAGAACCTCGCCGTTGTGGACGTTCATGACCACCGCCGCGGCGCTGCGCTCGCCCAGCAGGCGCTGATGAGCGAAGTTCTGCAGGCCGGCATCCACGCTCAGCACCAGCTCGCGGCCCGCCTCGCCCTCGTCGCGGCTGAGCTCGCGGATCACCCGGCCGACGGCGTTCACCTCCACCTGACTGGTGCCGGCGGTGCCGCGCAATTCGCCGTCGAAACGCCGTTCCATGCCGGTCTTGCCGATGCGGAATCCGGGCAGCTCCAGCAGGGGATCGCCGGTGAGTTCGTCCTCGGCGACGGCCGCCACGTAGCCGAGGATCTGGGTCATCGGCTCGCCGAAGGGGTAGCGGCGCGTCTGGCCCATCTCGATCGCCACGCCGGGCAGCACCGGAGCATTGACCTCTAGGCGGCTGACGTGATGCCAGCTCAGATTGTCGCGCACGGTGACCGGCACGAAGGGGCGCCGGCGCCGGACCTCCCTCAGGATGCGCGCACGGTCCGCCTCGTCCACCTCGACGATGCGGGCGAGGTCGTCGATGGTACGGTCGAGATCGGGGGTCTGCTCGGGCACCACGACGACGCGGAAGTTGGCCTGATTGTCGGCGAGCGCCGTGCCGAAGCGGTCGACGATGCGCCCGCGCGGCGGGGCCAGGAGGCGTATGTTGATTCGGTTGTCTTCGGCCAGCGTACGATATCGCTCGCCCTCCACGACCTGCAGGTAATACATGCGGCCGATGAGGCTCGCCATGAGCGCTGTCTTGCCGCCGGCCAGCAGAAGCGCCCGGCGGGAAAAGGTCTTGAAGCGCGTCTGATCCTCGTGGACGTAGGCCATGGCGGGACTGCTATCGGATCAGTGAGCGCTGCAACTGGCTCAGCACCCAAGCCAGGCAGGGATAGCCCGCGATGGTGGCAAAATATTGGAACAGTGTTGGCTCCAGATCGAACAGGCGGGTTTCGATCAGGCAGGTCAGCAGCCAAGTGGAGAGGGACGCCGCCGCGGCCACCGGCACGAAGACCAGCCAGATCGCGAGAAATCCGGCGCCCACCAGCAAACGGCGCAGGCTCTCGACCAAACCGTAGACCAGAA
Source organism: Alphaproteobacteria bacterium (assembly GCA_030598385.1). Taxonomy (GTDB): domain Bacteria; phylum Pseudomonadota; class Alphaproteobacteria; order Kiloniellales; family JAKSDN01; genus CALJXB01. The sequence continues at coordinate 1,991 of JAUVQB010000176.1, forward strand.
GCAGCGACAGGATGCCAACCCCGGCCGGGCCCGCGCTCAGCAGATCGTGGAACAGTCCGATCAGGAAGATCGCCCAGATGGGCATGAGGTCGGGCTTGTAGACCGACCAGTAATAGACGGCGATCAACGGCAGCGCGGGAATGACCGGCGACAGCAGCGGCACCCTGAGCGGGACCATGGCGGCCATGATCAGCAGGAGGGTCACGAAAAATGGCAGGATTTTACGGGCGATGAGGTCCAGGCGATGCCAAACGTCTTCCCGCACGACGGCCAGTCTCCTGTTAATCGGCTCCCCCTGCGGACAACAACAGGCCCGACAGTTCGAAGTCGATCAGTCGCAGGTATTCCATGCGGTCCCAATCGACGAAGGGCTGCACCCACACCTTCCCGTCTTCCGAAGCGGCCACCACCCCCACCGGCAGACCCGCCGGGAAGACGCCGCCGTCGCCGGAGGTCAAGATCCGGTCGCCCGGCTCCACCTGGTTGCGCGGGCCGAGATACAAGAGCGCCGGGCGATTGGTGTTGTTGCCCGCGAGGACCGCGCGCTCGCGGCTGTGGGCCAGCATCACGGGAATCCGGCTGTTCATGTCGGTAATCAAAAGGACCTGCGCCGAGCGGGCGCCGACCTGGGCGACCCGCCCCGCCAGGCCCTCGCCGGTGACTGCGGCCTGGCCCTGGACCACGCTGTGGTTGCGGCCCGCATTGACCAGCACCGAGCGGACGAAGGCGCCGCCGTTGTCGGCGACAACGCGCGCCGTGACATAGCTGCTGTGCGGATCCGGCGCCATGCGCAACAGATCCCTGAGGGCGCCGTTTTGCGCCTCGAGGCGATAGGCCACCGCCTGCCAGCTCCGCAGTCGCCGGTTGGCCTCCCGCAAATCCGCGTTCTCCTTGGCGAGCGCCATCAGGTTCTGGGCGCTTTCCAGGGTGTCCACGGTGCCGCTTATGGGCCGCGAGGCGAAATCGAGGATCGGGGTGACGGCGTCGGCGACCGTCGAGCGTGCTGCCTGGACGATGCCGCTTTCGATTCGGCCGAGCAACATCAGCGCGACCGCCGCCGTGATGAGGAGAAGCAGAGCCGAGCGCTGGATCCATGCCTTCACTGGCGCGGCCAGCCTCAAGACGGTGCTCGAACTCCTGTCCAAATGGTCCTCCTGACCGAAACCTATACCAAGCTCTTCCGGCCCGCGGGCGCCGGTCAAACCCATGATTGGAAGACGAAGATTAACAAATTCTTTACGACTCGCCGCCGAGGCCAAAATCACGACACTTTGCCGGCCCGCTTCAGTAGGGCGAGATGAGGACGTTCTGCAGGGTCTGCATCTCCTCCAAACAGCGCCCGGTCCCTAGCGCGACGCAGGATAAGGGATCGTCGGCGATCGACACCGGCAGGCCGGTCGAGGCCCGCAACACGAAATCCAGGTTGCCCAGGAGTGCGCCGCCGCCAGTCAGGACGATGCCTTTGTCGACGATGTCGGCGGCCAGCTCGGGCGCCGTGTGCTCGAGCGCCACCTTGACCGCCTCGACTATGGCGCCGACCGGCTCGGCCAGGGATTCCGCCACTTGCCGCTCGGAAATGACCAGCTCTTTGGGCACGCCGTTCATCAGGTCGCGGCCCTTGATCTCCATGGTCTCGCCCTCGCCGTCGTCCGGCGGGCAGGCGGAGCCGATCTCCTTCTTGATGCGCTCGGAGGAGGCTTCGCCGACCAGCAGGTTATGGTTGCGGCGAATGTAGGCGATGATCGCCTCGTCCATCTTGTCGCCGCCGACCCTGACCGAGCGCGCATAGACAATTCCGCCGAGCGAGAGCACCGCCACCTCGGTGGTGCCGCCGCCCACGTCGACCACCATCGAGCCGGTCGGCTCGGTGACCGGCAGGCCGGCGCCGATCGCCGCCGCCATCGGCTCCTCGATCAGGTACACCCGGCGCGCACCGGCGCTTTCCGCCGATTCCTGGATCGCCCGGCGCTCCACCGCGGTGGAGCCCGAGGGCACGCAGACGATGATCTGCGGGCTGGCGAAGCTGCGCCGGTTGTGCACCTTGCGGATGAAGTGCTTGATCATCTCTTCGGCGACTTCGAAGTCGGCGATGACGCCGTCGCGCAAGGGGCGGATGGCCTGGATGTTGCCCGGCGTACGGCCCAGCATCATCTTCGCCTCGTCGCCGACCGCGAGCACCTGCTTCTTGCCGCGCACATCCGCGATGGCGACGACGGAGGGCTCGTTGAGGACGATTCCGCGTCCCTTCACGTAAACAAGCGTATTGGCGGTCCCCAGGTCGATGGCCATATCGGCCGACAGCATGCCGAGCAGACGGGAGATCATGAGCGACA
>JAUVQB010000243.1 GCA_030598385.1 Alphaproteobacteria bacterium
ACCGCGCTGTGGCCATCGCCGGCATCGCGCGTCTCGTAGCCTTCATCGGTAAGAACGCCGGTCATCAACATGCGGATATCGGCCTCGTCGTCGACTATGAGGATTTCACGCGCCATGGGCACCTGCCTTGGGTTCGACCGGGTCGGTTTGTTGGCGATGGCGGGCGGAAGTCTCCTCGCCGGACGCAAAACGCAGCGTCACCTGGGCTCCGCCGTCCGGGTTATCTCTCAGAGATACCTTGCCATCGTGGTCTTCCATGATCTTTCGAACGATAGCCAGGCCGAGCCCGGTTCCGCCCGCACGGGTCGTGACGTAGGGTTCGGTCAGGCGATTGCGCTGGTTCCTGGGTAGACCGCGACCATTGTCCGTCACCTCGATCCTTCGCCCGCCTGGAGACTCCAACAGGGAGATTCGGATTTCGCCTGGCGGGAGTTCGCCGTTGGCTTTCTTGTCCCGCCCTTCGATCGCGTCGGCGGCGTTCTGCAAGAGGTTCAGGACCGCTCTCGCGATCTGCCGGCTATCGCAAGACTGCATGACCTCGCCATCCGGCAGGTCGTAGTTGAAGTTGATCTGCGGTGTCGCATTCTTTTGCAGGAATACGGTCTGGCGGATGATTTCGCCCAGGTCGTGATCGCTGAGAGAGGGTTCGGGCATGCGGGCGAAGGAGGAGAACTCGTCCACCATCCGGCCGATCTCGGCGACCTGCCGGATGATCGTGTCGGTACAGGCTTCGAATGTCTCGCTGTCACTGTCGATCTGCGACAAGTAGCGGCGCTTGAGGCGCTCGGCCGAGAGCTGGATCGGCGTCAGAGGGTTCTTGATTTCGTGGGCGATGCGGCGCGCCACATCGGCCCAGGCCGCCTTGCGCTGCGCCGCCAGCAATTCGGTGATTTCATCGAGGGTCACGACGAAACCGCTGACGCCGGCTTCGTCGCCCTCCGCCAGGATGCGCACGAAAAGGCTGCGCACGGTGCCGTCGGGCTCGTTGCGGGCGATCTGCGCCTCGCTGATATGGCCTGGTCGCCGGCGGGCCTTGTCCATCAAGGGGACGACCTCGGGCATGACTTTCGCCAAGGCCTTGCCGGAGAGCTCCTTGCTGTTGCTTTGCATCAGCTCGCAAGCGGAGCGGTTCGGCAATGTGATGCAGCCGTCGCGGTCGAGGCCGATCACGCCGGCGGTAACGCCCGAGAGAACCGCTTCGATGAACCGACGGCGATTGTCCAACTGCTCGTTGGCGTCGAGCAGTTCGTGCTGCTGGTTCTCCAGTTTCTGGGTCATGCTGTTGAAGGCACGCAGAAGGGAGGAGATCTCGTCTCTGCCCAGGCCCAGGTCGACCCGGGCCGAGAGATCGCCGGCGCCGACCTTCTCGGCGGCGAAGATCAGCTTCCCGATCGGCCGGCTCAAGTTGTTGGCAACCGCCAGACCGACCCAGATCGCCGCCAACAGCAAGAGCAGCGCCACCACCACGAAGATCATGGCGAAGCGAATCTGCAGATCGGAACGCTGGCCCTCCATCTCCTCGTAGAGCTTGGCGGCACCCTGGCTCCGGTCCATGTGGGCGAGCACCCTTTGATCCACCGGCCGGCCGACATAGAGAAAGATGTCGTTGAAGCTGTCGAGTTCGACCAGGGCATGGACGCGGTCATCGGTTCCGGCGGTCAAAATGACGACCTTGCCTTCGCGCGCCCGGTCCACCGCCCATTCGGGGATTTGCGGCTGAAACGAGAGCAGCCACCCCAGGCCGGCGCGCGCCAAAAGCCGGCCGGAGCCGTCGAACACCACGGCCTCGGTCAAGGAACGCAGGACCGTCTGGGTCTCCACCAGTTGGTTGAAGCGCACGGCGTTGAAGCGCAAGGCCGGGCCCTGCCGGTTCAGATCCTGCGCCATGGCCAGGATATCGGCCTTGATGACCTGCTGGTGCTCCTCCAGGTAGGCTTCCGCCACCGCCACGGACTCACTGACCGCCGTGCGGACCCGCTCGCTAAACCAGCCCTGCAGGCCGAAGTCGAACATGATGACCGAAAAGACGGCGATGATAATGGTCGGCGTGACGGCCAGCAGGCTGAACAGCCCAACCAGCCGGGCATGGAGGCGCGCGCCGGCCGCGCCCCGCTTGCTGGCCACCCAGACATAAACCAAACGGCGGCCGATCAGGGCGCCCAGCGCCAGCAGCAGCACCAGGTCGAGGTTGAGCAGCAGTAGAATGCCCCAGGTGTCGACCGCCACCGGCAGACTGCCGGTCATCGCAGCGAAAGTCGCCGTTCCGGCCGCCACCGCCGCGAGCGCCAGGACGATGGCTAGATTGCGCTCGAGGCGGAACCGGCGCGACCAAAACAGGAAGCGCAGGACGGCGCGGCGCGGCAGGCCAGGCGGCGTATTCGGAGCGGTCGTGTCGTCGATCACCTTGCGCGATCCTGACTGTGACCCAAGTGTCTCGCTTGTTGTATAATTGCCACAGCCTATTTAAGGCCCCGAACGACACGAATGTCTAGCTCTCGTATCTTCTTGCGGAGAGTATTGCGGTTCAGGCCCAGCATTTTGGCGGCTTTGATCTGGTTGCCGCCGGTCGCGGCGAGCGAGAGCTCGATCAAGGGTCGCTCGACCTCGCGCACGACTCGGTTATGCAGCCCCGAGGCGGGCAGGTCCCTCTCATGGGCCGCGAAATAGGTGCGCAGGTGCCGCTCGACGGCGGCCCCAATGGACTCGTCGCCGGCCACGCCGGCCGCGTCGGGCGCATCTGCGGCGGTGTCCTCGGCAGCGTCCGCGGCCAGTTCCCGGCGCACGACGCTCGCGCCGATCACGTCCTCGCTATAGAGCGCGCTCAAGCGGCGAACCAGATTTTCCAGTTCGCGGACGTTGCCGGGCCAGGCATAGCCCTTGAGAGCGCTCATCGCCCCGGCCTCGAGGCGTTTTCTCGGCAGCCCTTCCGCCTCCGCCTGGCGGAAGAAATGCTGCAGCAGTTCGGCGATATCCTCGCCGCGCTCGCGCAACGGCGGCATTCGGATCGGAACCACGTTGAGGCGATAGAAGAGGTCTTCGCGGAACAGCCCTTGGCGCACCAGTTGCCGCAGGTCCCGGTGCGTCGCGGCAATGATTCGGACGTTCGCCTTGATCGGCAAGCGGCCGCCCACGCTCAGGTACTCGCCTTCCTGCAGCACCCGCAGGAGCCGCGTCTGGGCCTCCAGCGGCATGTCGCCGATCTCGTCGAGGAACAGGGTCCCGCCGGCGGCCTGTTCGAAGCGCCCGGCAGTGCGGGCGGTGGCGCCGGTGAAGGCGCCCTTCTCGTGTCCGAAAAGCTCGCTTTCGATCAGCTCGCGCGGCACGGCGGCCATGTTGATGGCGATGAAGGGCCCCTGTCGGCGCTTGCCATAGTCGTGCAGCGCGCGCGCCGCCAACTCCTTACCGGTTCCCGATTCGCCGGTGATGATGGCGGTCAGGTCGGTGGCCATGAGCCGCGCCAGGGTGCGGTAAATCTCCTGCATGGCCG
>JAUVQB010000439.1 GCA_030598385.1 Alphaproteobacteria bacterium
CGGCGCGGCACGGGGGCGTCGGGTCATACATCGATTTCGCTGCCTCCAAAGCTGCCCTCGATACCTTCACTACGGCGGTCGCTAAGGAACAAGCTCCAGAAGGGATACGCGTAAACTGCATTCGGCCGGGCCTCATAATGACCGAAGGAAACCAACAGTGGGCGGCGGACCACCCCGGCTGGCTTGCATCGGTCACCGAGGGGACGCCGATCGGCAGGGCCGGCGAGTTGGAGGACGTGGCGACGGCGACACTCTGGCTGCTTTCGGAAGAGGCCAAATTCGTCACCGGGGCGATCCTCGATGTCTCCGGCGGCTTTGTCACGCCATAGGCTTGGCCGCCCCACCGGCCTTCACCCGCCGTTATCTAAAATTTAGATCTTCCTGGCTAGGCTCGCGCCCCAAGAGTCCCGGGCGGCTGCCCCTGCGGCCGGCCCATGGGACCAGGCAGAGAGACAGGAAATGACAGAACCGGCCCCTAAACTGACGGTCTTGTCCAAGAACCCGGCCGTCATCGTCGAGCGCAAGATGTCGGTCCGGGAAGCCGAAATGTACGCCATGCTGAGGGAATTTCGCTGCCACCAGGGCGAAAGCCAGGCCTGTCCGGCCCACATTATCATCGGCCAAGCCGGGGTCGTCCTGGAGTGCCCCACTTGCGGCTGGGTCGGCCAGACCTATCCGGACGCCCCGTCCGACTAGCACGCCGCCGCCGCCGCCGTCTTTAGGTTACTTCCGGCGCCGGCCAGAGCTCGTCCGTGCGGCCCAGCAGGTAGTAGGCCAGCAGCCCCACCCATTCCTTGAGGACGACGCCAATTTCCGCCAGGTTTGCGGCCATGTCCGGCCAGCCCGTCGCGGCGCCGAAGCCGGCCGTTCGGTAATCCACGGGGTAGGGTTGGACGGGCCAGCCGAGCTTGCGGAATACGCCCATGGCTCGCGGCATGTGCTGGGCCGAGGTGACGAGAAGCCAGGCCTCGTCCGGCCCGGGCTGAATCCTGCGCTGGCTGAGGACGGCGTTCTCGTAGGTGTTGCGCGCCGCCGTTTCGAATTCAATCCGCCCGCTTTCTAAGCCGATATCGGCAAACCAGGCGACGAGAGAGCGATGATCTTCGCCGCGCCCGGTGATCACCAAGCGCGCGCCGGGATGGTGCAAGGCCAGGGCGGCGGGCGCCATGTACCGCTCGGCGGCCTCGCTCACCGCCAGGGTCCCTCGGTCGTCGGCGATGGGGCGCTGGACAATCCCGCCGAGGACGAGGATGCCGTCGATTTGGGCCGGCAGGGTCGCGGGCATGGGAAAGCGGTCTTCCAGCGGCCGCGCGAGCCAGCTATAGACCGGCGCGAATGTCACGAAGAGGAGCAGGGCCGAGACCGGCGTGAGCCAAACGCGCCCGCCGCTCGCGCCCTTGGCGGGCCGCAGCCAAGCGACGAGGGTGGCGGCCAGAAGAATCAGGAGCAGCAGGTTGCCTGGCCGGACGACGAACCAGATGGCCTTGGAGATGAAATAGGAGAGGTCCGAAGCCACTCTAAGCCTCGCCGTCGCCGGTGACGGCGATGACGTCCGCCTCCAACAGCCGTTGGACCTCATCGTCGCCGAAGCCGAACTCGGCCAGCACCTCGCGGCTGTGCTCGCCATAAAGCGGCGCGCCGCGCAGGACGCCGCCGGGCGTCGCCGAGAACTTCACCGGCAGGCCCAAGGTTTTCACCGGGCCGAGGCGGCTATGCTCGGCGCTGACCACCATGTCGCGGGCGATCGCCTGGGGGTCCCGGTGCATTTCGGCGATGTTCAAGACCGGCCCCGCCGGCACGCCGGCCGCCTCCAGCAGCTTGAGCCAGTCGTCCGTGGTGCGCGACGCCAGATGGGGCGCAAGCGCGTCGACCAGGGCCGCCAGGTTGGTCATGCGGCCGGCGTTCTCTTTGAAGCGCGGGTCCTCGGCCAGTTCCGGCGCGCCGATGACCCGGACCAG
>JAUVQB010000130.1 GCA_030598385.1 Alphaproteobacteria bacterium
CCGAGCAGCGACCAGAGGGCGAGCTCCACGGCTCCGGTGTCGGACGCCGGAACGATGCCCAGGCGGGTGTCCTCGGGGACCCCGAGCACGCGCCGCGAGCGGTCGATGACCTCGGCCATCTTGGCCTGGCCGGCGGGCGCCCGGTGGGAGCGGCCCAGGAAGGCGCCGCTCAAGACGTCCGGGGTCCAGCCGGGCCGCTTGGCGCAGGGTCCGGAGGAAAAACAGGGATTGCCCGGCCGCGCCGGCGGCGGTTTTAGGTTAGGGCCTGTCATGGCTGTTGTGGCGTGAGTCTTTCGCAAGCGCGAAAACCAAGAATCCCTATGATTGGCGGAAATCCGGCCGGAGTGTATGAATCCTGTTGCAGTGCGTCAAGGCAGGCGGCCTGCCGGTAGTGTCTCAGTGTGAAACGAATTGCGCTGACTACGCAGAGCCGTCTCGAGTGTCCGATGTTGTGGGCAAAGCGGTCGTCGCAGGATGGGGCCCTTGACGTCTCGGATTAGCCAGATGCAGACACCGAATGTTTCTTGGCGATGACCGAGATGCGGGACAAAGCGGACATTTCCTGACAAATCTGTCGCCGTATGTTACTCGGCTCTATGCGCACTTCCTACGATACGATCGGTGTCAATTATTCTGATCTCAGGAAACCTGACTCCCGGATTGAGATGGTGATCGGAAGGACTCTGGGATCTGCAAAAACTGTCCTGAATGTTGGCGCTGGAGCGGGTTCGTATGAGCCCGCCGACAGGCAAGTCACGGCTATCGAGCCTTCAGTGGAAATGATCCGACAGCGCGGTGCCTCAGCAGCTCCGGTTATTCAGGGTTATGCAGAAGACTTACCCTTCGACGACAATTCCTTTGATGCGTCGATGGCGATCCTGACGGTTCACCATTGGGCCGACAAAGAGAAAGGCCTCAAAGAGATGCGTCGAGTGACGCGGGGCCAGGTCGTCGTACTTACATTCGACCCTTCGCATCGGGGGTTCTGGCTTGCGGACTACATTCCGGAACTTGTGGAGTTGGACGAGGTGCAAATGCCAAGGATGACAGATTATGAGGAGTGGCTTGGGTCAGTAGAGATTTCGGCCGTTCCAATTCCGCATGACTGTACTGACGGTTTCTTGTGCGCCTATTGGCGGCGGCCTGCGGCCTATCTCGATCCCAGAATTCGGACCGCCATGTCTTCCTTCTGGGCGGTAGACAACATATCTGAGGGGTTGAGAAAACTTGCGAGCGACCTGGACACCGGCGCATGGGCGCGGCGGTATTCCGAACTGCTCAACCTTGATGAGTGCGACTTTGGCTACCGCCTCGTCACGACGAAATGACACGCTTTCAAGATCGAGAGTCTCACCCAAGTCAAAGGTCCGTTTTGGACTCATTCCGGGCGGCGGCTCCCTGGTCAGATGTGTCTGCTCCGGGTCAAACACGGTTATCCGCGGCATAGCCCGCAATCGACTGCATTCGGGTGCTCATCGGACAAACTCGGAGCCGAAGCGGAGGTTCGGGCATCGCTTCGGCGGGATCTCAAACCGCGACCCTACCGGCCGGCCGCCTCAGGGCGATCCGGCTTGCTCATTCGGGCGCCGGCGCATGATCAGGGTGCAGGTGAAGGTCATGACGATCTCGTCGTCCTGGTTCAGCACCGTGTAGGCGAGGGTTCCATAGCCGCGATCGGGCTTGGTCTCGGACGGGCGGAGTTCGCGGACCTCGACCTCGCTGCGGATGGCGTCGCCGGGGCGCACCGGGCGGTGCCAGCGGAGCTTGTCCATACCCGGCGAGCCCATGGAGCAGGCCGCGATCGACCCCTCCCGGTAAATCAGACAAAAGGCGAGCGCCATGGTCTGAAACCCGCTGGCGATGAGGCCGCCGAAGTGGGTCTCCCGAGCGGCTTGCGGATCGAGGTGAAAGGGCTGCGGGTCGTAGTCCCGTGCGAACCCCGTAATTTGCGCTTCGCCCAGGGTGGCGCTGGCGCTGACGATCCGTTCGCCCTCGGTGAAGTCCTCGAAATAGCGTTCGGCCATGCCGCCCTCCCCTCCTGACAGTCTCGCCGAAACTTAACTGGTGCCCGGGCTCAGGTCCCGCTCCATGTAGATCAGCTCGGGATGCGGGTCGCTCACCTGGTCCGTGCGGTCGTGGAATCCCAGCCGCGCATATAGCGCCCGCGCCTCGGTCATGCGATGCAGCGTGTCAAGACACATGCGGCGGTAGCCCAGATCCTCGGCCGCCGCGAGGGCCTGCTCCGCCAGGCGGCGGCCCAGGCCGAGGCCGCGGTAGGCAGGCCGCACCCAGAGGCGCTTCATCTCGCAGCAGCCGTGCGAGCGCCCGTCGCCCCCGAAAGGGCGCAGGCCGACGACGCCGGCCACCTCGCCACCAACCCGGGCGAACCAGAGGTTTCCCTCGGGCAGCGCATAGCCGCCGGGCAGGCCGGCCAGCTCCGCATCGAAGCCCTGGAAGCAGAGGTCCATGTCGAGCCAGTCGGCATATTCGAGGAAGAGCTCGCGGGCGACCGGCACCTCGGCGGGCCAACACGCCGGTTCGATACTGCCGCGCTGGGCCTGTCGGGCAACGGACATTCAGAAGGGCTCGCCCTTGCGGTTGGCAAACCGGCGTCTGCCGTCGTGGGTCTCGGCAACCAGGTCGATGTCCGGGTAACGAGCGACGTCCTCCCGCGAGCGGTCGCCCACTTCGAGGTAGACCGCCACGGCGTCGCTGCGGTTGATCAGGCAATGGCCGTCCTCGACCCCGGCCGGGAAGCCCGCCGCCATGCCCGGCGTCAGGACCTGCTCGCCGGCGTCGCTCACCAAGGTCACCTCGCCTTCCAGCACATAGACGAACTCGTCCTCGTGACTATGCCAGTGGCGCTGGGCCGACCAATCGCTGGGATTCAGGTGCACCAGGTTGACCCCGAAACGCGTGAGCCCGGCCGCATCGCCGAGGGCGCGCTTGATGCGCGTCGCGCAGACCGCCTGAAACGGCGCGGGATAGCTGGAGCCCGCGCGGGCGGCAATCTCCGTCGGGTCGAAGGCTTCGGGTTGCTTGTCGCTTGTCATCTGGTCATGCGCCGGTTCAATAAGGCTCGCCCTTGCGGTTGGTGAACAGGCGCCCGGCCGGGCCGTTGCGCCCCACCAGGTCGATGTCCGGATACTGGGCCACGTCGTCGAGCCCCCGGTTGCCGATTTCGAGATAGTGGGCGAGCGCATCGCTCCGGTTGACGAGATGGTGGCCGTCTTCGATCCCGGCCGGGAAACCGGCGGCCATGCCCGCCGTGAGGCGTTGGTCTCCTGCGTCGGTCACCAGGGTCAGCTCCCCCTCGAGGACGTAGATGAACTCGTCCTCATGGCTGTGCCAGTGGCGCGGCGAGGACCAGTCGCCGGGCCCCAGGGCGACCAGATTGACGCCGAAGCTCTTGAGCCCGAGCGCATCGCCCAAGGCGCGCTTTTCCCGCCCGGCCAGTTGCTCCCGATAGGGATGCCGATAGACCGAGCCCTTGCGCACGGGAACGCTCAGGGGATCCAATGCCGGCGATTTCGGGCCTTCGCTCATGGAGGCGACCTGCCACTCCTCAATACCTCCCCCCCGTGATACCGCAAAGCTCCCAGGTTGCAACCGGCTTCGATGGGCTAGAGGGTGATCCGGCCCGACATGTAGTAGGCGCAGCGTCCGGCGATCTTGACCCGCTCGCCAAGGTCCTCGACTTGGAGGTCGCCGCCCCGCCGGGAGACCTGGCGCGCGGTAAGCTGCGCCTTGTCCAGCCGGCGCGCCCAGAACGGCGTCAAGCGGCAGTGGGCGGAGCCGGTTACCGGATCTTCGGGGATGCCGGCATGGGGGGCGAAGTAGCGCGAGACGAAGTCGCAATCCTCGCCCGGCGCCGTGATGATCAAGCCATCGCCCAGCAGGTCCTTGACCCGCTGCAGGTCGGGTTCGGCGGCCAGAACCGCCTGCTGGTCCGCAAGCAGAGCCAGAAACATCTTGGCCTGACGGACTTCCATCGGTCGGCTGCCGAGCGCCTCGGCGACCGCCTCGGCGCGGTCCGGAGATACGGGTTCAGGTGGATGAGACGGGAAGTCCAAGGCGTAGACGTCGCCGTCGCGAGTTACTTCCAGGGGGCCGCTTCTGGTATGAAAACGCACGTGGCCGCGGCCGGGTTCTAGCTCCTTGTCGATGACATAGGCGCTCGCCAGGGTCGCATGGCCGCAGAGATCCACTTCGACCGCCGGCGTGAACCAGCGCAGGTCATAGTCGCCGTCGTCGCGCACTATCAGATAGGCAGTCTCGGCCAGATTGTTCTCCGCCGCGATGCCTTGCAGCACGTCGTCCGGCAACCAGGTTTCCAGCGGGCATACGGCAGCCGGGTTTCCGGCAAAGACCCGGGACGTGAACGCGTCGATCTGATAGATCGGAATTTCTCTCGTCATGGCAAGAAACCTCCCCTGGTCAACCGGTTGCTTTTTGTGATGCGACGGGTGCGATGCGGCCGCTTTGCGCCAGCGCGACACCGGCCACGATAATGACGCCGGCAAGGGCGAGCGGCCAAGTCACGATTTCGCCCAGCACGATGGCGGCAAACAACAGCGAGAAGCCGGGCTGGATGAACTGGATGAGCGCCACGCGCGTCATGTCCCCCTGGGCCAGCGCCCAGTACCACGCCAGATAGCCGACGATGGATATCGCGACGCCCAGATAGATGAGCGCCCCCCAGGCGCTCGCGCCGGACCCGCTCAAGGCGCCGGACGGGATCAGCAGCGGGGTCAGGGGCAGGAGTATCAAGCCGCCCAGAGCAAGCCCCCAGAAGGTGACGGACGGCGCTCCCACTTCACGCGCCGCCCGGCCGCCGGCCACATAGCCGGCGGAGGCCGCGAAGCATGACAGCAGCACGAGCAGATCGCCCTCCAGGCTCGCGCCCGGGCTGCTCAGCCCGAAGCGGCGATCGACCAGCAAGAGCGTTCCGGCCAGCGCCAAGGCGGCGCCGAGCCACCAGCGGCGAGGGGGCAGTCGGCGCTCGAAGAGAGTTGCGATCAAGGCGGTGGTGATCGGCAGGATGGCGAGCGCCAGGCCACCGTGCGACCCGCTGGTCAGCTCCAAAGCCAGACTGAACAGAAGGGGAAACACGACGAAGCCACTGAGCGACGAGACAGCCAGCAGCCAGCGCCCGGTGGCGGTTCGTGGGAATGCCAGGCGGCCGAACGCCAATATCACCGCGGCCGGTACCGCACCGATGAGTGTCCTGAGTGCCCCGACGGCCAGGGGATCCAGGTCCGCCACCGCCAATTTGGTCGCGATCGGCGAACCGCCCCAGAG
>JAUVQB010000251.1 GCA_030598385.1 Alphaproteobacteria bacterium
AGCGGGGCGGCAACGCCTTCGACGCCGCCGTGGCTGCCGGGTTCGTGCTTCAGGTGGTCGAGCCCCATCTCAACGGCCCGGGCGGCGAGGTGCCGATCATCCTCAACGACGCCGCAAGCGGCCGGCAGCAGGTTATCTGCGGCCAGGGGGTGGCCCCGGCGGCGGCCACCATCGAGCGCTATCGGGATCTCGGCCTCGATCTGATGCCGGGCAGCGGCTTGTTGGCCACGGTCGTGCCTGGGGCGTTCGACGCCTGGATGCTGTTGCTGCGCGACCACGGCACCCTGCGGCCGCGCGAGGTGCTCGAGTTCGCCATTGGCTATGCCGAGGGGGGATACCCCCTCGTATCCGGCATTTCGGCCAAGATCGCGTTGGTCCGGGACCTGTTCGAAAAAGAATGGCCCACCTCGGCCGCGGTTTACCTGCCCGGCGGCGATGTTCCGGCTCCCGGCTCCCGGTTTCGAAACTCCGCCTTGGCGGCGACCTACCGCCGCCTGCTGGACGAGGCCGAGGCGAAGACGAGCGACCGGGACGGCCAGATCGAGGCCCTGCGAGCGGCCTGGTACCGTGGCTTCGTCGCCGAAGCCATCGACGCCTTCTGTCGCGAGACCGAATGGCTGGACACCTCGGGCGTGCGCCATGGCGGCCTGCTTACCGCCGACGACATGGCGGCCTGGCACGCCACCAAGGAAGCGCCCGTCACCTACGACTGCTGGGGCCATACCTTCTGCAAGACCCGACCCTGGGGCCAAGGCCCGGTGTTCTTGCAGCAGCTCGCCCTTCTGGCCGACAGCGATCTGGCGTCGCTGGACCCGCTAGGCCCGGAGTTCGTGCACCTCGAAACCGAGGCGGCGAAGCTCGCCTTCGCCGACCGGGAGGCGTTTTACGGCGATCCCGACTTCGTCGAGGTCCCTCTCGAGACCCTGCTGTCGCGCGACTACAACGCGGCCCGCCGCGGGCTCATTTCCGATGCCGCGTCGCTGGAAGTGCGGCCGGGCCAGGTTCCCGGTCACGCCGGCAAGGTCGATGTCGCGGCGGCCGTCCGCCGCCTCCGGATGGCCAACGATTCCCTCGGCGGCGGAGAACCGACCCTGGAGGCCGACTTCGCGGCCGGCGACACCTGCCATCTCGACGTGGTCGACCGCCACGGCAACATGGTGTCGGCGACCCCCTCGGGCGGCTGGCTGCATGGTTCGCCGATCGTCCCGGAGCTCGGATTCTGCCTCAATACGCGGGCTCAGATGTTTTGGCTCGAGGCGGACCATCCGGCGAGCCTCGCACCGGGCAAACGCCCACGCACCACTCTCTCCGTCAACCTGGTGCTGCGCGACGGCGAGCCCTACATGGTGTTCGGCACCCCGGGCGGCGATTACCAGGACCAATGGGCCCTCACCTTCGCTCTCCGCCACCTGCACCACGGCATGAATCTCCAGGAAGCGATCGACGCGCCGGCCTTCCTGACCGATCATCTGGTCGACTCCTTCTGGCCGCGCGGAGCCGATCTCGGCTCGCTCACGATCGAGGGGCGGTTCCCGGAGGCGACCATCGCCGGCCTGAAAGACCGCGGCCACAAGCTGGCGCTGGCCGAAGACTGGTCTATCGGGCGCCTCTCCGCCGCCGTCAAGGACGGCGATCTGCTGAAGGCCGCGGCCAATCCGCGGCTGATGCAGGGCTACGCGGCCGGCCGTTAACGGCAAATCGGCGGCCGAACCATGAGCACATCACACGCCCCCTGTTTGCCCAGCGACGGCTTCTCTCAGTGGAACGGCCGGGTTTGGCGGTTGGCCGGACCGATTATCATCGCCAACATCTCGACGCCCCTATTGGGGGCTGTCGACACCGCCGTCATGGGCCACCTGCCCGACCCCGCTTATATCGGCGGCGTGGCGATCGGCGCCGTCATCTTCGACTTTCTGTTCTGGGGCTTCGGCTTCCTTCAGATGAGCACCTCGGGCTTCACCGCCCAGGCCCAAGGTGCCGGCGACGAAACGGAGGTGCGCGCGACGCTATTCCGCGCCATGGCGCTCGCCGTCACGCTCGGCCTCCTGCTCATCCTCTTGCAAGGCCCTATCATCGCTCTCGCCTTCATCGTGATGGACCCGAGCCAGCAAGTCGAAGGGCTTGCCCGGTCCTACTATGCCATCCGGATTTGGAGCGCGCCCTTCGCGCTCGCCAACTATGTGATTCTGGGTTGGCTTCTGGGACAACAAAGGGCCGGACTGATCCTGGTTCTTCAACTCGCGCTCAACGGCACGAACATCGCGCTGGATCTGCTGTTCGTTGTCGGCTTCGGGTGGGGCATCGAGGGCGTGGCTCTGGCCACCCTGATCGCCCAGGGCGGCGGCGTCGCTCTGGCGATCTTCTTCGCACGCTCTGCGTTCATGGTGCGAGACCCCTCGATCACCTGGTCCCGACTGGCCGACCGCGGGCGCCTCACCGCCCTGTTACATGTCAACGTCAACATCATGATCCGCACGCTTTGCCTGATCTTCGCCCTTGCCTATTTCACGGCTCGCGGCGCGGAGATGGGCGACCTCATCCTGGCGGCCAATGCCGTACTCATGCAATTCCAGTTCGTTTCGGCCTACGCCATGGACGGTTTCGCCCATGCCGTGGAAGTCCTGGCCGGCAATGCCGTGGGCCGGCGCTCGCGCGCGGATTTTCGGCGAGCCGTGCAGGTTTCGACACTCTGGGCCCTGATCTTCGCGATCCTGTCGGCGCTGATCTTCTGGCTGATAGGAGAGCAGATCATCGCCTTGTTCTCGAATATTGCGGAGGTCCGCCTCACAGCGATCGAGTATCTGCCGTGGATGATCGTCTCGCCGCTGATATCGGTCTGGAGCTTTCAACTCGACGGCATTTTCGTCGGCACGACTCGAAGCGCCGAGATGCGCAACGCCATGATCGCCTCGCTCTTGGTGTATCTGGCCGCGTGCTGGTTGCTTATCCCGGCTTTGGGAAATCACGGCCTGTGGCTCTCGCTGATGGTCTTCATGGCGGCGCGCATGATCACCCTCGGCCTCTACTTTCCGCGCTTGGAGCGGGCCGTCGCCGGTCCGGCCGCCTGAACGGGATCCAAACCACGCCTTTCCCGCGACGGATCCCTTAGGCTTTAATGCGCCATCATGCGTGCAGAAGACATGAGGCGCGACGGCGGCGCTGTCGCCAACATCGTCCCGGCCGGGGAGGCATCGATCGCGCGGGCGGCAGAGACCTTGCGCGCCGGCGGCCTGGTCGCCTTCCCCACCGAGACCGTTTACGGCCTGGGCGCCGACGCGACGGACGACCGGGCGGTCGCGGCCATCTTCGAGGCCAAGGGCCGGCCCCGCTTCAATCCCCTCATCGTGCATCTGCCGAACTGCCAGCAAGCGGCCGACTGCGTCGAGATCGACGAGCTGGCACGGAC
>JAUVQB010000174.1 GCA_030598385.1 Alphaproteobacteria bacterium
GAGCAGCGCGAAGCGCTGTTCGCGATCCTGTCCGGCGAAGGCCAGCCCGTGGGAACGATCTTCAATATTTTCAGCGTGATTATCGAACACCACCACGATCCGCTATATCTGCCGATCGCGTTCGAATGGGACCTCGAAGGCCGCCGGGCCCAGATCTCGATTCCCGGCGTGGTGAACGCCGCCACCGAGCCCATCCGCAATCCGGTGACCGACAAGGAAGAGCGCGTCCGCACGGTCCTGCCCGAGGGCTGGGTTTTCTACGAGTGCGAAGTGGGATCGGGCACCGCGAAAGGCATCAGCGACATCAAGTTCGACTATTCCCAGCGCCACAGCTCGCTGGCTCACTTCGCGTTCGACAATAACGGCATGGCCTTCAGCTACGAGGAGGCGAAGCAGCGCTACGGCCTCGATAACTAGTCAGTTCGGTTTTGATCGGTGCCGGCCGCGCGAAGCGCCTGGCTACGCCGCCCCCTCCCAGTGCGCGGGCGTAGCCCGAGTGCTTCGCGCGCCCACGGCATCGTAAGCTAGGGGTGGACGGGAGGGGGCGCCGTAGGCGGGCGCTACGCGCGGGCCGGCGCAGAGACTTAGCAAAGCGGAAATGCTCTAGGTCGGACGTCAGACGGTTAGCTAGGCTCGCCCTTGCGCCAACGGTCGGCCCGGTAGGGGTCGGCGGGCGGCGGGCTCGCCAGATCATGGCCGCAGATCTCGCAGGCCAGCCACAGCGCCAGCAATAGCAGGACCAAGCCGGTCATGCGCCGCTCCTTTCCGGACCTAGGCTAGGCCGCCGGGCACACGCTGTCCACCATGACCGCCCGCGCCACTTACGGCCACCGCTCGCCCCGGTGCGCTAAACAAGACCATGGATCGCGGCAAAGGGGTCCCAGTCCGGATCCTGATGCCAATCGTATTCGGCCCAAATCGCCACCTGCTCCGCCGTCTCTTTCCCGAGCAAATGCGCGATTGCGGCTAGGCTCATGTCCATCCCTGCCGATACGCCCGACGACGTGAAGTAGGCGCCATCCCTGACCCATCGAGCTTTCTTGACCCACTTCACGTTCGGGCCTTGACCGGCAACCCAGTCAAAGGCCGCTTTGTTCGTCGTGGCTTGCAATCCATCCAGGAGCCCTGCCTTCGCGAGCAAGGCGCTACCCGTACACACGCTCAGCATCAGTTCGGCATCGGATTGAACCTTTTTGAGCCACGATAATGCCGCCGGGTTTTCGACCTCGCGCCGTGCGCCTCGTCCACCTGGAATCAGCACCAGATCATACTTGGCCCCGGTTTCGTAAGTGACGTCGGCAATGGCCTTTGGACCCTGGCTACTGGGCACGGCACCCTCACCTTCAGCCACCATGCAGATCTCAAACTCGTCCTTGAGCAGGCCAAACATTTCAAGCGGGCCAAACAAGTCGAGCAGCTCGAATCCTGGAAAAATGAGTGCGCCGATTCGCCTCATCCCAACCTCCTCAAATATTTTGTTCTTGAACCCTGCCGGCACCTGTTCGCTTCGTGCAAATCAATTCGGGCCCAAATGCCGTCAGGCCGGTTCAAAGCAGGACCTGCACCGTCTCGAACCGCGGCAAGCGCAGCAAAACGGTTGCCTTTCCGGCCGCGACGGGCTTGCTTAGGCTGACGTCAATCCGGACAAGCCAACGGCCATGACCGAGCCCGCCTTCGACGATATCGCCGCCTGCGTCTTCGACGCCTACGGCACCTTGTTCGACGTGCATTCGGCGGTCGAGCGCGGTGGCGCGGCGCTCGGCGGCAAGGCCGCGGCGGTCTCCGCCCTGTGGCGCCAGAAGCAGCTCGAATACACTTGGCTGCGCAGCCTCATGGGCGCCCATGCCGACTTCCGGCAGGTCACCGAGGACGGCCTCGACTACGCCCTGGCCGTCCACGGCGTCGAAGATACCGCGCTCAAATCCCGGCTGATGGAACTCTATCTCACGCTCGATGCCTATCCCGACGCGGCCGGCTGTCTCGAGGCCTTGCGCGCGGCCGGGCTCGCGACCGCCATCCTGTCGAACGGCGAGCCGGAGATGCTGGGCGCGGCGGTGAGCTCCGCTGGCCTGTCGCCGCTCTTCGATGACGTGCTGTCGGTCGAGGAGGCCGGCATCTTCAAACCCGATCCGCGGACCTATCAACTGGCCGTCGACCGACTGCAGGTCCCGGCCGGGAGCATCTGTTTCGTCTCGACCAATGCCTGGGACGCAGCGGGCGCGGCCTATTTCGGATTTCGGGTCGCCTGGCTCGACCGCTTCGGCCAACGCCTCGAGCAGCTTCCGGGCGCGCCCGCGGCGGTGATCGGCGGGCTCGACGAACTCCCCGGCCTGCTCAATCGCCAGCGTAATGGGTGAAGAGCTGAGGCAGAGCCCGGGCTATCGCGAGCGACGCTTCACGGCTCAGGACGGACTAAACCTCTATTACCGCGACTACGGAGATCCCCTGTCGGCGCGCCGGCCGGTTCTTTGCCTCGGCGGCCTCGCCCGCAACTCCAAGGACTTCCATGGCTTCGCGAACCGGCTCTGCCAAAAGCGCCGCGTCGTGTGCCCCGATTACCGGGGCCGCGGGCGCTCGGACTACGATCCGGACTGGCGTAACTACCGGCCCGAGGTCTATGCCAACGACCTGTTCCACTTGCTGGCCGCCGCCAACCTTCACGAGGTCATCATCTGCGGCGTGTCCATGGGCGGGCTACTGGCGATGGGGCTCTGCGTCCTGGTGCCGAGCCACGTGGCGGCAATCATCCTCGACGACGTTGGCCCCGAAATCGACGACGCCGGGATCGAACGCATCCGCGCTTACGTCGGCCGCGACCATCCACAGCCCGACTGGCCTGCAGCGATCGCCGAAGTGAAGCGGCTGTTCCCCAATCTTGCGCCGACGGACGAGGCCGGCTGGCGCCGTTTCGCCGAGGCTACCTTCCACGAAGGCGAAGACGGCCGCTTGCACGTCGACTGGGATATCTCGCTGGCGAAGGCTTTGACCCATGACCGGCACGATCTCTGGACCTACTATCAGGCGCTGGGGCGCCGTCCCGTCCTGGCCTTTCGCGGCGCCCTGTCCGACGTGCTGTCGGCCGAGACCTTCGCGCGCATGGCCGAGGTCAAGCCGGACCTGGTTTCCGTGACGGTTCCCGGCGTCGGCCACGCGCCTCTGTTAGAGCATCCACAGGTGGAACAAGCGATCAATGACTTCCTCGCACATATCGACGGGCAAGCCTGACGCAGCAGGGCTCCCGTCCGGCGCGCCGGGCCTGGCAGAGATCGAGGCCGCCGCCGCGCGTCTGGCCGGCCACGCGTTTCTCACGCCACTGCTCGAGTCCGCGGCCCTCAACGAACGTATCGGCGGCCGGGTCCTCATCAAGGCGGAGACCCTCCAGCGCACCGGGTCCTTCAAGTTCCGCGGCGCCTTCAACAAGATCAGCCAGATCCCCGAGGCGGCGCGCGGCGGCGGCGTGATCGCCTATTCCTCGGGCAACCACGCCCAAGGCGTCGCCGCGGCCGCCCGCCTGCTCGGCATAGCCGCCACCATCGTGATGCCGGCCGACGCGCCGGTCATTAAGATCGAAAACACCAAGGCGCTGGGCGCCGAGGTGATTTTCTACGACCGCCACCGCGAGGCCCGCGAAGAGGTGGCAGAGCGTCTGCGGGCGGAGCGCAAGGCGACCCTGGTGCGGCCCTACGACGACCCCGACATCATCGCCGGCCAGGGCACCTGCGGCTTGGAAATCGCCCGCCAAGCCGAGGCGGCCGGTGCGCACTTGGATGCGGCCCTCGTCTGCTGCGGCGGGGGTGGGCTCATCTCGGGAACGGCCACCGCCCTTTCAAGCCTCAGTCCCGGCATCGCGGTCTACGCCGTCGAGCCCGAGGGCTTCGACGACACCGCCCGCTCGCTGGCCGCCGGCCAGCGTGTCACCAACGATCCGGCGGCACGCTCGTTCTGTGACGCACTGCTGGCGCCGACGCCCGGAGAGCTGACCTTCTCGATCAACCGGCGGCTGCTCGCCGGTGGGCTGGGGGTCGGCGACCAGGACGTAGCGCGGGCCATGAACTTTGCGTTCCGGGCCCTGAAGCTGGTGGCAGAGCCGGGCGGCGCGGTCGCGCTGGCGGCCCTTCTGGCCGGCAAGTTCGACGCCCGGGACAAGACCGTGGCGATCACCCTTTCAGGCGGCAACGTCGATCCCGCCACCTTCGCGCGAGCCATCGCGTTGCCGGGTGCGGCCTAGATTATTCTCAGCTTGGTTGGATTTGGAATCAGTCGAGGTCGGCTTCGAGCGGTGCCTCACCGGTGGGCGCCACAGCCCCGGCGTGGATAGCCCTGCCCTCAAATCGAGCCCCCGGTTCCATGGACAGGCTGCGGTGCGTGATGTCCCCGA
>JAUVQB010000280.1 GCA_030598385.1 Alphaproteobacteria bacterium
CGCTTGGCCCCGGTGCGCGGCCGGCACATGAGGGCGGCGCCTTTCATGTCACGGTCCAAGAGCTCCCAGACATCGCCGACGGCGAAGACGTCCGGGTCGACGACGACCGCGCGGCCTTGGTAGTCCATCAGCTCGGGCGGCATGAAGCGCAGCGTGGTGAAGGACTGCAGATCGTCGTAGCGCCAGGTGCGCTTCACCCCGTCGCGCAGGTAGGGTTGGCCTTCACGGGCGCGCAGCGCCGGGTAGTCCTTGGTGTCGACGATGCGAACGTCGAATTTGTCCGCATTGTTCGAATTGCGCCGCATCGAGTGCTCGGCGACCACGGCGCCGACGATCTGTTTGTGGTTGGTGTGGATGAAGACGGTGGGTCGCACGGTTCTCTCCTTAGCTGCTAGTCGGGTCTCGACCCCCTCGAAAGAAAACATCGGTAGCTCCGGAGGCTATGGGTCGTTCTTGCCGAGCATCGCTGCGGGCCGCCGGCATCCTTGAGAAGCGCAAGTCGTGGTCGCGCGCAGATTGCGTCTGAGCCCGGTGACCCCGCTCTAAGGCACCGGTTTGTCGGTGCGCTTTGATCCAGATCAAAACGCGGACGTCCGCAGGCCGGCGCTGAAGCGCCGTGCTCGCACATGCCGTGTCTTTAGGCAGGGCCGCCCGATCGGATGCCGGGTCACCGAAGTCAGAAAAACTGAGGCGCGGCGGGGCTTTGCGGCCAAGACCGCGATCAACCGCCACCGGGCCGCCAGGCAGCGAACCCCCGAAATTTTGTGCTGCGAGGGCAATGTCACTTTTTGTTTCAAAATGTTACGGGACCGGCCTGAAGTCTGCTGCCCGCCGGCCGCGCGCCGCTGGCCTCGGTGCCTTGCCCACGTCTTGACGCTGGGCGTTACCGGGTATCCCGGGGGTGCAGGTTGTCCGGGTCGTAGGGCGGACGGTCCAGCGCCTCGGCAGCGATCATCTCGCCCAACACCAGGACCGAGAGACCGCCCGCGGAGAGATCCGCTTTCTCGGTGAAATAGGCCAAAGCCAGGGCCCGGCCGACCCGGTGCCCATAGGCGCCCGAGGTGACCATGCCGACGGGCCGGCCGCCCTGTAGCACGGTGTGGTTGGCGAAGGGGTCGGGGGCGCCGTCCTCAAGGGCGAGGAGGGCCATTGACCAATGCCCGTGCGCGCGGGCGCGGGCGAGCTGGGCCTCGCGGCCGATGAAGTCGCGGCCCTCGCACTTCACCAGGAAATCGAGGCCGGCCTCGAGGGGCGTGCGCTCGCTGGTGAGGTCCGTCCCCCAGGCCCGGTAGCCCTTCTCGAGGCGCAGGGCGTTCATGGCGAAGGCGCCGAACAGGCCGGCCTCGAACTTCCGCCCAGCTTCCAAAAGGGCGGCGAACAGTTCGGCCTGGCGGTCCATGGGATGATGCAGTTCCCAGCCCAGTTCGCCGACGTAGGAGACCCGGAGCGCCAGCACGGGGACGCCGGCCACGGTGATCTCCCGCGCCGTCAGCCAGGGGAAAGCGGCGTTGCCCAGATCGTCGTCGCTGAGCGCGGCCAGCAGGTCCCTTGCGCGGGGACCCATGACGGCGAGCACCCCGCGTGCCTGTTTCACGTCGTCGATGGCGAGCCTGGCGAAGGGGGTGGCGCGGCTTCGCAGCAGATCGAGATCCCAGCGCTCGGCGGCGCCCGCGCTCACCAGGTAGTAGCGATCCTCGCCGGTCCGGGTGACGGTGAACTCGCTCAAGACCCCGCCGCCCGGCGCCAGCACGTGGGTCAGGCCGACCCCGCCGATCCGCCGGGGCGGCCGGTTTGCGCCAAGGCCCTCTAGGAAGGCTGGGGCGTCCGGCCCGCTCACCTCGACCTTGGAGAAGGCGCTCAGGTCGGCCAGCGCGACCCGGTCGCGGACGGCGGCGCACTCCTCGCCGACACCTTCGAACCAGTTGGTGCGGCGGAAGCTCAGCACCGCCTCGCCCGTGTCACGTGGGCTGGCGGGCCGGGCGAACCAGTTGGGCCGCTCCCAGCCGTAGACCGCGCCGAAGGCCGCGCCCGCCGCGTCCATCGCGTCGTAGGCCGGGGTCTTGATCCTGGGCCGGCCGGCCGGGCGCTCCTCGAAAGGGTAGTGAATGGCGAATTGCTTGCCGAAGCTCTCGACCGCCTTGGCGAGCCGGTAGCCCCGGTCGGCGTAGCCGCCGAAGCGGCGCGGGTCGACCGCCAGCGCATCCATCGGCGGCTCGCCGCCGACGATCCATTCGGCGAGGAACTTGCCGGCGCCGCCGCCCTCCATGACGCCCATGCTCGAGCCGGTGAGGAGATAGGCTTTATCGAGACCGAAAGCCGGTCCGATCAAGGGATTGGCGTCTGGCGTGAAGGTGATAGGTCCATTGACGATGGTCTTGATGCCGGCCCCGGCGAAGGCCGGGACCCGTTCCATGGCCGCGGCCACGATATCTTCGATGCGCTCCAGTTCCGGCGGCAGCAATTCCATGCCGAAGTCCGCCGGCACCCCGTCGACGGACCAGGGATTGGCGTCGCGTTCATAGGGGCCGCAGATGAAGCCGTCGCGCTCCTGGCGCAGGTACCAGCTCTCTTCCGGGTCGCGGATGATCGGCAATTCTGTGTCGCGCGCCGCCACCTCTTCCACACGGTCGGTCACCAGGTACTGGTGCAGCATGGGCACGACGGGAAGATCCAGGCCCATCATGGCGCCGATCTCGCGGCACCAGGTACCGGCGGCGTTGACGATGATCTCGGCCGTGATGTCGCCGTTCTTGGTCCGCACCAGCCACGCGCCGCCGGGTTTGCGTTCGATCGCCTCGACCGGGTTGTGGCGGCTGATCTCGGCGCCGGCCTGCCGGGCGCCCTTGGCCATGGCGTTGGTCGCCTGGCTGGGGTCGACGTGGCCGTCCAGCGGTTCGTAGATCGCGCCCAGCAAGTCGCCGGTCTCGGCCAGGGGGTAGATGTCCTTCAGCTCCGCGGGCGTGAGGATGTGGAAGTCG
The DNA here is from genome assembly GCA_030598385.1 of Alphaproteobacteria bacterium. Lineage (GTDB taxonomy): Bacteria > Pseudomonadota > Alphaproteobacteria > Kiloniellales > JAKSDN01 > CALJXB01. The sequence continues at coordinate 2,979 of JAUVQB010000280.1, forward strand.
AAGCCGGCGAAGCGCCCGAGGCCCTGGACCTGGCGGAACTCGTCCATGCGGTCGGGCGAGCGGGTGATGCGCAGCGCGCCCGAGGCATGGAAGCTCACCGGCTGGCCGGTCTCGGCCTCGAGGGACTGGTAGAGCCGCACGCTGTGGGCGCGCAGGTTCATGATGGTGAGGTTGTGGGCGAAGTGGGTGCAGAGGCCGGCCGCATGCCA
>JAUVQB010000137.1 GCA_030598385.1 Alphaproteobacteria bacterium
AGCCCAGGTCATGGTAACGTGGATCATCAATTCGCCCCATTTGTATTGATATTTATTTTCCCAGTTATTAGCGCATCAGGATTTAAAACTTTGTCGAAACACCCACTATCGAACGAAGCGATCGAACCCGCTGCCGAGGCTCTCATGCGGGAGCATGGCACGCAGGCTCTGTCCGAGGCCGCGAGGCAAGTGAGTGCGTTGAATTCCAAAGGCTTCTATGCGCTTGCGGCCACCTGGCAACAAATCCGCCACAAGATCGTCGAGAGACAGCAGCTCGAAGACCTTCACACTGCTTCGAAATGACCCTTTACTTTGTTTGACTCATTCCCCTGAATACAAAAATTGGAGTTCGATACTAGCCCCGCTCCTGCGGGGCTTTTCTTTGCCGCCGATGGTTTGCGCTTGATGAATGTCACCCCAGCAGGTACTATTGTAAGGCATTGAAAAGAAAAAATTAATGGTTAACGTATTCGCGCTTGCGAGGACTTTTCTTAGGGACTGTCGGGGAGCCTCCGCAGCGGAATACGCCTTGGTGTTATCCGTGGTCGGGGCAGTGCTCGCGATGTCGGCATTCGTGCTCGGTGAGACCATCGCCGCCTCGATTGACAACTCGTCTGATATCATCCAACAGGCGGGATGTGGCAACAACGGGCAAGGCGCGGGGCTTGGCGGCGGCAATGGCGGCGGTGGCGGCCAAGGCGCCGGAAACGGTTCCGGCAATAGCTGTTAGATAGTCTCCATTCGTAGGATCAGCGCGTGAGGACCTTGCAGAATTCCTGCGGGTTGTCTTCGCGAAGCCGGCGGCAAAGGTCGTTGGCCGCGGCGGCGCTGTAGAGTGGCCCGGCCAGGATGCGGTAAAAGTGCCCCCGTTCGCCGTAATCCATCTCGTAGATGCCGACCTCCACCTCGCCCAGGGCGTCTCGATGGCGCGCCAGGGTCTCGTCGCGCAGGTCCTCGGCCGCCACGGCGTTGTCCGCCGAAATCAGCCATAGCCGATAAATCGTCGCGGGCTCCGCTTCCTGCCCGTCCTCGGTCTCCGATACGGCAGCGCCTGGCAGCTCGTCGCTCTCGGCTTCGGCGGCCGGCACCTCAGGATCCGGTAGGGCCGCAGATTGTTGAGGGGCCGTATCCGGCTCCGGCGCCGCGGCCGGGGGATCGGGTTTCGGTTCAGGCACCGGTATCACCGCCGCCACGCCTGCGTCGCCCGGTTCTTCGGGCTCAGGGGGCTCTGTCAGCTTTTCGGGCTCTGCGAGCTTTGCGGGCTCTGGGGGCTCTTCGCTCGCCGTTGCATCCCGCTCGCCGGCGGCCGGGGCAGTCGAGGCCGCGTCCAAGCTGGTCGCTGCCGGTATGGCGGCCTGTTCAGCGGCCGGTTCGGCGGCCGGCTCGGGCGGCGCAGCCGCCGGCGCCGGCTCCAGGGGAACGGGCGATTTCGCGACCACGCCGCGCGCCTGTAGGGTCTTCACCTGCTGCGCGGCGTCGGTGTGCCCTTGCGCCGCCGCCAGCTTGTACCAGCTAAGCGCCTGACCCTCGTCGCGCGCGCCGACCCGCCCGAGGCGCAGCAACTGGCCCATGGCATACTGGGAATCCGGCAAGCCGGCCTGGGCCGCCTTTTCGAACCAGGGCGCCGCAAGCCGCTCGTTGCGGGGCACGCCCTCGCCACGAAAATAGGCCAGAGCCAGGTTGTATTGGGCCAGGCTGTAGTCGTTTTCCGCCGCGCGCTTCCACAGTTCCGCCGCACGCCGGGGGTTGCGCGGCACGCCCAGTCCTTGAGAATGCATAAGACCGAGGTTGTTTTGCGCCGCGGTAACTCCCTGGTCAGCCGCATCGCGGTACCAGCGGGCCGCCTGCGAATAGTCCTGGCGAACCTCGCCGCCGCCGTATTCGTACAGCTTGCCAAGATTGAACTGGGCCACCGCGTCTCCGGCTTCGGCCAGAGCCCGCCAAATATCGCGGGCGCGCTGGTAATCGCCTTGACGGTAGGCGGCGATGCCGTCGGCGATGGTCTCGGCCGAGGCCAGGGCCGGCGCCAAGGCCAGGCACATGAAGACAAACCCGGCCGCCGCGAGCCGCCATGGCCGCACGCCGCCGCGAATCCGTTTAGGATCGCGCCCGGGATCGTGCCCGGGATCGCGCCGAGCGCTCGCCCCGCCTGCCCTCGCCGCTCGCTGTCCTGTCGTCAAGATCTCGTCCTCGCCTCTGTTCCAAATCCGCCTAGGGGAAAGGGCAGCGCCCGGCCGTGACATTCACCATGCCCGGCTCGCCGGCCACGACGGAAAAGCGGAACTCCTTGTCGCCGATGACCATCGCATGGTGCAGCGGGAGCAATCCGGACGCCTTACTGGCGTCCCCGCCGAGCCGCGCGAAGCGCACCACCACCGGCTGCGCCGGGTCGTATCGCACTTGCTGATTGCCGGTGCCGTCGATGGAAGCGGAGCCTTGGGCCGTCACGACGATTGCGCTGTTCGCAAAAGCCACGGTGTCGTTGCCGCCATTATAGAAGGGCGTCTTGACATAGAAGCGCTTGGTTTCAATCGTCTCGGCACAATCGCCTTGTTGGCTCGCCTGCTGCAGGATGAAGGCAAGACGCGCACTGTCGACGCCGTCGGCCAGCCTCTCCCGAGTCAGCTCGTAAAGCGCCTTCAACTCACCAGTCGGGATTTCCTGGCGATAGCGCTGCTGCCACGCCTCGACCTTTGCCTTGGCGCCTCTTGCCGCCTCCGCCAATTGCAGATTGTCCTGTTCCAACTGCTGGATTCGCGTGTCAAAGTCGACGGTCTGTTGCTCCAGCCGGGCGACTTCGCGCTCGGCCAGACGACTGCCGATCTCATAGGCATAGACTCCTGCGCCCACGATGGCGGCCAGGGCGGCGACCCATTTCAGCAGCCGCAAACGCATCTGACGCCGGCGCCGGCTCCTGCCCTCGCGCAAGCCAAGATTCATGGTCTACATGGCCCCTTGTTTCTGCGCCTTAGCGGATGACGGAAAGATCCGAACACCTGACCGATCCACTGGACTCGCGGCGGGAAGCCTGGGCACAGCTATCCGATGATCCCAAATCATGTAAAGAGCTTTCCGATCGCTTTGGAAGGGCCGGCTACCGCGCTCAGGGTTCCACACAAAAGATCCGTCGCAGCGCTACAGATCACGTGACGAGTCTCAAAATGAAGCCGCGGACAATAGCGCAAATTCCTTAATATCGGTAGAAAATATTTTCTGTTAACCAATTGTATACTTAATAAGGTGCCACTCATCTGCTTCAATTGTGCTGGATTGACGCCCTAGATTTGTTTTGTATTGTTGCCAAGTGTGCCGCCTAGTTGGACTTGGCAAGCCTCCGGTCTGCTGAGGAGCCTTGAACGCGTGAGCCCGACCCTCGCCATGAAGCTGCCGAAAGCCCTCAGGCGCGCGCGCGTCTGGAGCCGCTGGGGCTGGGCCCGACTCCGGCTTCGCGATCGGCCCGGCGCGGTGGTCTGGCCGTGGGCGATCTGGGCGGCGGTCGCCGTTTTGATCCTCGCCTATATCGCGCAGGACCATAGCCTGCCCAAGCCCGTGCAAGGCGAAATGGCGGATCTGGACTGCCTGGCGCTCAATATCTATTTCGAGGCCCGCAACGAGGCCCTGGAGGGCAAGCGCGCGGTCGGTCACGTGGTGATGAACCGGGTTCGGGACCAAGCCTTTCCGGGATCCATTTGTCAGGTCGTTCGGGAGGGCGGAGAGGAAGCCCGTGGCGGCTGCCAGTTCTCCTGGTGGTGCGACGGGCGCAGCGACGATCCGCTCGATCATCTGGCGTGGCGGGAAAGCCGGGAAATTGCTTGGGACGTCTTGCGCGGCGCCACGCGGGACCCGACGCTCGGCGCGCTGTGGTACCATGCCGACTATGTCTCGCCCGAGTGGAGCGCCGACCTGGCGAGAGGCCGCCAGATCGGCCGCCACATCTTCTATCTGCGAACCGACTAGACCCCGGCAAGCTGCCGGATCCCTGCCTTAGAGCGGCCAGTCGACGATGCGGGCCACAAGCGCGTCCTCGTCGAAGCCCGAATCGCTCACCACCCGGCCGCGGATCGAGACACCGGCACGGTGCACGCTCTCGCGGTCGCCGGAGACCAGCGGGTGCCAGTCCGGCAGTTCCCGCCCCTCGGCCAGCAAACGGTAGGCGCAGGTCGACGGCATCCAGCTCATGATCTCGTCGAGCCGGACGGGGCTCAGCCGCACACAGTCGGGCACCCGGCCGTGGCGGTTCGGGTAGTCCGTACAGCGGCAGGCGTCCGTGTCCAGCAGATGGCAGGCCACATCGGTGTAGTCGACCCGGTTGGTGTCCGCGTCCCGCAGCTTGATGAGACAGCACTTGCCGCAGCCGTCGCAGAGCGACTCCCACTCCTGCCGGCTCATCTCGCCGAGGCTCTTGGTCCGCCAGAACGGCGGAGTCTCCTGCGCCACGTCCCGCTTCCTCCCTTGCGCTCCCGGCCTTAGCACCCGTGGCGCGCCCTCGGACTTCACGGCCCCGGAGCGCACTCTAACCACCGCCGGGCGACTCGACGATCTCGAAGTCGTGGGTGACGACCGCGGTCTTCTGCAGCATGAGCGTGGCGGAGCAGTACTTCTCGGCCGAAAGCTCCACGGCGCGCGCCACCTTGCCGGGATTGAGGCCGCGCCCGGTGACGATGAAGTGGACGTGGATGCGGGTGAACACCTTGGGCATCTCCGTCGCCCGCTCGGCCTCCAGCTCGGCGACGCAGCCGTCGATCGCCTCGCGACCCTTCTCCAGGATCTCGACCACGTCGTAGGACGTGCAGCCGCCCATGCCCAACAGCACCAGTTCCATCGGGCTCGGCCCGAGGCTCCGGCCGTCGTCGCCGATCGAGCTCATGACGACCCCGTGGCCGGTGCCCGAGGCCCCGATGAAGACCCGGTCGTGGGACCAGGTAATCCGCGCTTTCATGCCCGCCCCCAACGTTCGATCCTAGACCAAGGAGAAACTGTAGCGGGCCGCCGACCGCTTGCCCAGTGGCCGCTTGCCCAGCACGCGCCGGCAAATAGTGGGCCCCGCCGTGCCGCGCACCCGATGCCCTCCCGGCAGGCGATTTCATGAGATAATGAGACTCGCGACTCCGCCCTCGAACCAGATGCGAGCGACATCATGTTGAAAACCCCGTCTCCCAATCCG
>JAUVQB010000324.1 GCA_030598385.1 Alphaproteobacteria bacterium
AACCGGACCGGTATCATCCGCTTGCCAGGCCGCCGGGCGCCGTGCTAGCGCTCTGGCGCCCGCGGTTCTTGTCCCCCGAGAACCGCGCCCCGACATACCGCTGCGGGACATTTTCAAGAGAGATTCCAATGAGTTCCATCGAGAAGTTCCTAAAAGACCACAAGATCGAAGAGGTCGAAATACTGGTCCCCGACATGGCCGGCATCGCCCGCGGCAAAATCCTGCCGGCCGAGCGCTTCGAGGAAGGCATGAAGAAGAACGGCCTGAGAATCCCGGAGGCCCTCTTCGTGCAGACGGTGACCGGCGACTATCCGCGCGACGACACGGTGACCGACCCGGCGACCTCGGATGTCTATCTGACCCCCGACCCCGACACCATCCGGATCGTGCCCTGGTACACCGACCCAACGGCCCAGGTGATCTGCGATCCCTACTATTTCGACGGCAGCCCCGTGGCGATTTCCGCGCGGCAGGTCCTAAAGCGGGTGATCGCGCTCTATGCCGAGAACAATTGGAAGGCCCTGGTGGCGCCGGAGCTCGAGTTCTACCTGGTCGACGTCAACACCGATCCCGACTATCCGCTGGAGCCGCCGATCGGCCGCTCCGGCCGGCGCGAGACCAGCCGCCAGGCCTACGGCGTCGACGCGGTCAACGAGTTCGACCCGCTGTTCGAGGAGATCTACGACTTCTGCGAAGTGCAGAACATCGGCATCGACACGCTGATTCACGAAGCCGGCGCCGCCCAGATGGAGTTCAACTTCGACCACGGCGCGCCGCTCAAGCTGGCCGACCAGGCCTTCCTGTTCAAGCGCACGGTTCGCGAAGCCGGCCTGCGCCACAAGCTCTACGCCACCTTCATGGCGAAGCCCATGCAGGGCGAACCCGGCAGTTCCATGCACGTCCATCAGAGCGTCGTCGACGCCAAGAGCGGGCGCAACCTCTTCGGCCAAAAAAACGGCAAGGATACCGTGCTGTTTCACGCCCACATCGCCGGCCTGCAGAAATACCTGCCGGCGGTGATGCCGCTCCTCGCCCCCAACGTGAACAGCTATCGCCGGCTGATCCCCTACTCCGACGCCCCGATCAACACCCACTGGGGCTACGACAACCGCACCGTGGGCTTTCGCGTGCCCCATTCGGAGCCGGCGGCCCGTCGGGTCGAGAACCGGATCGCCGGGGCCGATGCAAATCCCTACCTGGCGCTGGCGGCATCGCTTGCCTGCGGCTATCTCGGCATGACCGAGAAGCTCAAGCCGCGCGCGCCGGTGGAAGGCAGCGCCTACCGCCTGGCTCACACCCTGCCGCGCACGCTTTATGAATCACTCGAGCATTTCACCGGCAGCAAATCGGTCAAGAAAGCCTTGGGCGAGACCTTCGTCGAGGCCGTCAGGATCGTCAAAGAGACCGAGCTCCAGGCCTACCAGCAGGTGATCTCGTCTTGGGAACGCGAGCACCTTCTGCTAAACGTGTAACAGCCGGAAAGGCCGGCACCTGGAGTGAGCGCCATGACTCGTCGGAGCATCAGGGACACGACCGGCAAGGCCGCAATCACCAAGGTGGTTGTGGCCGGGGCCGGACGAACCCGCCAAGCCGAGCTGTTGATCCTTTGCGCCCGGATCGATTTCAATCCGTAGAACGGCCGCGTATTCTGTAAGCATTATCCAATGCTTATGAATTATTCTTCACGCAATACCTAATACGGGATCGAAGACCATGACCATCCAAGCCGTGCGCAATACCACCGCCCGGTGGCGCGACCTCGACATGCGCCACCACCTGCATCCCTTCACCGACACGCGCCAGCTCACCGAAGCCGGCGGCAGCCGGATCATCACCAAGGCCGAAGGCGTTTGGCTCGAGGATTCCGAGGGCGCGCGCATCCTCGACGGCATGGCCGGACTCTGGTGCGTCAACATCGGCTATGGGCGTAAGGAACTGGCCGACGCCGCCTACAGCCAGATGATGGAGCTGACCTACTACAACACCTTCTTTCAGACTGCGACGCCGCCCTCGGTCGAGCTGGCCGACAAGCTGTGCTCGCTCACGCCGGAGGGCCTGAACCACGTGTTCTACGGCTGCTCCGGCTCCGAGGCCAACGATACCCTGGTGCGCCTCCTGCGCTACTACTGGAACCTGAAGGGCCAGCCCGACAGGAAAGTCTTCATCAGCCGCCACAATGCCTACCACGGCAGCACCTTGGCGTCGGCGAGCCTCTCCGGCATGACCGCCATGCACGAACAGTCCGACCTACCCCTGCCCGGCTTCGTCCATGTCGACTGTCCCCACTGGTACGACGAGGGCGGCGATCTTTCGCCCGAGGAATTCGGGCTCAAGGCCGCCAAGTCGCTCGAGGACAAGATCCTCGAGCTCGGCGCCGACAAGGTGGCCGCTTTCATCGGCGAACCGATCATGGGCGCCGGCGGCGTGCTGCTGCCGCCCGAGACCTATTGGCCCGAGGTGCAGCGGATTTGCCGCGAACACGGCGTGCTGCTGGTCGCCGACGAGGTGATCTGCGGCTTCGGCCGGATCGGCGCGTGGTTCGGCAGCGACCACTACGGCATCGAGCCGGACCTGATGCCCATGGCCAAGGGGCTGAGTTCCGGTTACCTGCCGCTGTCGGCCTTGATGGTGAACGACGAGATCGCCGAGGTGCTGATCGACAAGGGCGGCGAGTTCGCCCACGGCTATACCTACTCGGGCCACCCGGTCTCCTGCGCGGTGGCGCTGGAGAACATCCGCATCCTGGAAGACGAAAAGATCGTCGAGCGGGTGCACGACGACACCGGGCCCTATTTCCAGCGGCGTCTGCGCGAGACCTTCGAGGACCACCCCCTGGTCGGCGAAGTGCGCGGGGTCGGCCTGATCGCCGCCCTCGAACTGGTCGAGGACAAGGCG
>JAUVQB010000267.1 GCA_030598385.1 Alphaproteobacteria bacterium
CGCACCGTGGCAATAGGCCAGGATGCGGCTGACTTGGTCCGTGGTCTCGGGAAGCACCACCACCAGGGGCAGCTGCCGGTAGGCGGTCAGGCCGTCGGTTTCGTAAGGCCTGAGCGCACCATCATCATGGATAACCCCTTCGCCGGGGACGATCTCGCTGAGCGCGGCGACGATCTCCGCGCGCCGCGCCAGCACGGACGCATCGGGCTCCGGCATACGCATGGTTTCGGCCCGCCTCCCCTGGCTGCCGGCCGCCGGCCGGGTCTGCGGGCCACTATGCGCCGCCCTGCACCGGAGGGTCAACGCCGCGCCGGACGAGGCGCAAGATGTGCCCGATTTGGCCGAATCCAGGCACAAAAAAAGGGCCGCGCCCCCGAAGGGACGCGGCTCCGCGTGAAAGATTCAAATGTTATAGGACGTTACGGCCTTGGACTGGCCTCTAGCCCTGGCGCGCCTTGAAGCGCGGGTTCTTCTTGTTGATCACATAGACCCGGCCCCGCCGCCGTACGATGCGGCAGTTCTTGTCCCGCTTTTTCGCGGTCTTCAATGAATTGACGACCTTCATGACAAAACCCTCGGCCGGTGGCAGGAGGCGGCGCCTCAAGCCCTCCTCTCGTAGCTCTGTCAGGTTCGGATTAGCAGATTCGGCCTGTCGCGACAGCGCCACGAGCGCGGGACCATAGGGAAGCCCGCCCGGGCTGTCAATGCGCCGGGCGGCGGGGGTGTGGGTCGGTTTGAAGTCACTGGCGGGCGGCTGTCTGGCGTACCGTCGCCCCTCGCCCGAAGCCGCTGCGCCCATCCTGCGAACACGACCGCAAATCCCTTCCGCACGCGGCGTCCTTGGTCTAACTTCGCCCTGCCATGAAAACCGTCCCCGGCGGACAGGCGCCGCCAGCGGGCGGCTACAGCCTGCCGCAACACATCACGCGCACCTTGCGCCTGGCCATTCCCGCCATGCTGGCCCGCGCCGGCATGGTCATCCTCATCACCGTCGATACGGCGATGACCGGCCATGCCGGCACCACGGAACTGGCGCACTTCGGCTTGTCGCTGGCGCCGTTCATGATCCTCATGGTGGTCGGCATCGGGATGCTCGCCGGAACCCCGATCCTCACCGCCCAGCGCGACGGCGCCGGCCAATGCGCATCCTGCGGCGCAATCTGGCATGTCGGGCTGCTGCTGGCCGGAGCCATGGGCGTCATCGGGGGGTTGCTGCTGCTCGCTGGCGAACCGCTGTTTCTGGCCCTGGAACAAAGCCCGGCGATGGCCGCCGGTGCGGCCTCGGTGCTGACCATGCATGCCTTCGGCCTGCCGGCGATGCTGCTGTTTCTCGCGACGGCCTTCTTCCTCGAGGGCATATCGCGGCCGACCCCGGGGATGATCATCGCGCTCACCGCCAACCTCCTGAACGTGGGCCTGAATTGGCTGCTGATCGAAGGCAACTGGGGCGCCCCGGCCATGGGCGCCGACGGCGCGGCGTTGGCCACCAGCATCACCCGCTGGATCATGTTCGGGGCGCTCGCCGGTTACGTCTGGACCATGCGGGACGGCGCGCGCTTCGGCGTGCGCAGCAGCCTGCGCAATCAGCAGGAGACGATCCGAAAGACCTTGCGTTTGGGCACGCCGCTCGCCCTGACGACCGGTTTGGAGGTGAGCGCCTTCGGGCTGGTCGCTACCTTCGCCGGACGGATGGGCGAGGCCTCCATGGCCGGCTATCAAGCCTCCATGAACGTCGTCTCCCTGGTCTTCATGTTGTCGATCGGGCTGGGCGCGGCCACCGCCGTGCGGATCGCCAATGCGGTCGGCCGCGATTCTCCGCCTGACATGGCCAGGGCCGGATGGACCGGGTTGGGCCTCGTTCTCGGCCTCATGGTGCTGCTGGGCCTCGGCCTCTGGGCAGCACCGGGCCCGGTGGCGAGCCTCTACAGCGACGACTCGGCGGTGCGCGCCATCATGTTGGCCGGGCTTTCGGTGGTTGCCGTCATGATCATCGTCGACGGCGCCCAAGCCGTGCTGGCAAGCGCCGCGCGGGCCATCGGCGACGTGCTGGTTCCGCTGGGGCTATTCGGCTTTTCATTCTGGCTGCTGGGGGTACCCCTGGCTTTCTGGCTGGGTCTCAGCGCGGACTACGGCGTGCCCGGCCTGCTGGTGGGTATGTCCGTGGGCTTGGCTCTGGCCGCGCTGGCGCTCGGCATACGCTTCTGGGCGGCCGTCCGGCGGGGTGTGCGACCGATCTAGCTATGGCTACGGGAGATTACCGCCCCGCCGGCGCGCATGTAGCGCCCGGGGGGCGAGCCCAACTCCCGACGGAACATGGCGACGAAGGCGCTCGGGCTCTCGTAGCCGAGGTCATAGGCGACAGCGGTTACCGGGCGGCCCTCGGCCAGGCGGGCAATCGCCGTGAGCAACCGCAGGCGCTGGCGCCACGACCCGAAAGTCATGCCGGTTTCGCGGCGAAAGTGGCGGGCGAGCGTGCGTTCGCTGGCCCCGGCGCTGCGCGCCCAGTCTCCCAGCGTACGGCCGTCTGCCGGATTTCCGGTCAGCCCATCGGTAATCTTCCGCAATCGCCGGTCCGAGGGCATGGGCAAATGCAGGGGTTCCGCCTTCAAGGCCCGCAGCTGGTCGGGGATCACAGCCATGAGGCGCGCCTCCGGCCCCTCCGGGGGATAGTCCGGCGGCAGTGTCGCGGCGTGGAGGATCACCTCGCGCAAGAAAGGCGGCACCGTGACGACGCAGCAGTTGGTGGGCAGCCCATCGGTCGCGGACGGATGCAGATAGAGCGTGCGCATCGCCATGGGACCGTCGCTGGCGACCGCGTGCACCACGCGCGGCGGCACCCAAACGGCCTGCTGCGGCGGCACCACCCAGGTGCCTTCCGCCGTCCTCACCGTCATGACCCCGGCCGACGCAAAGACCAGCTGCGCGCGCAGATGACTGTGGGGCGGAAAATGGTGAGGCTCCGGATGATCGCTCGCGAGCGCTATGACGGGCCGTGCCCGGTCGTCGCAATTGCCCGGGTGTTGCGGCGAATCGATTTGACTGTTTCTCGACATTCCTTGGCTGATTATAGCAGGACCGGCGCAAGCAGGGACCCTAAATTGAGTCCATGACCGTTTGGAACCACTTGCGATCCGGCGACTGGCGGCGCCCCGAACTCCTGCTTCTGTTGATGGCCTCTGCCGTGCCACTCAGCTTCGCCACCTGGCAGGCCCTGCTCAACAACTTCGCGGTCGAGCAGGCGGCCTTTACCGGCGCCGAAATGGGGATCTTGC
>JAUVQB010000094.1 GCA_030598385.1 Alphaproteobacteria bacterium
CCGTCAAATCCATGGCATGCAGTTCCAGTGGATTGAATCTCACGGTCGTGGAGGACCCGGAACCGCGGCTTCCTTGGCCCGGACCGGCTCGCGCCCATGAAACGGCAGATATCGGGAGCGCGACGAAAGTGCAAGCAAACGAACTCATAGCCAGAATTCTGCAAAAGGAGGGGGTCGAGGTTCTCACCTGTTTCCCCCACAGCGAGATCATCGACGGGGCGGCGGCGGTGGGCATTCGCCCGGTCATGGCGCGCACCGAGCGCGTCGCCCTCAATATCGCCGACGGCTACGCGCGGGTGAACGACGGACGCAAGGTCGGGGTGACGACCGTGCAGTACGGGCCGGGCGCCGAGGCCGCTTTCGGCGGTGTGGCCCAATGTTACGGCGACGCCTCGCCGGTGCTTTACCTGCCGACCGGCTATCCGACCGGCCAGCTCGATGTGGCGCCCAACTTCGTCGCGGCCCGCAACATGCGGGAAGTGACCAAGTGGGGCGAGACGGTGGTCGATCCGGCGCGCATCCCCCAGATGCTGCAGCACGCCTTCGCAGAGCTGCGCGGCGGTCGGCCCGGGCCGGTGATGATGGAAACGCCCATCGATATCCTCAATGTCGAGTGCGACTTCGATCCCGAAGATTACCGTCCGACCCGCCGGTCGTCGCCGCATCCCGATCCCAAAGACATCGAGGAAGCGGTGGACGCGCTGTTGGGCGCGAAACGGCCGGTGCTGGTGGCGGGGCAGGGTATCTTCTACGCCGAGGCCTGGGATGAGCTGCGGGAGCTGGCGGAGCTCCTACAGATTCCGGTGATGACCACCTTGAACGGCAAGAGCGCCTTTCCCGAGGACCACCCCTTGGCCCTAGGGGCCGGCGGCCTTACCAGGCCGGCCACGGTCGATCACTTCCTGGCGGCTGCCGATTTCGTCTTCGGGATCGGTACCAGTTTCACCCGTTCGGACTACATCACGCCGATTCCGGCGGGCAAGACCATGGCGCAGATCACCAACTGCACGGACGATCTGGCAAAGGACTATGCGATTTCCTTCGGTGCCCTCGGCGACGCCAAGGCTGCGCTCCGAGCCATGATCTCGGCCGTGACAGAGCGCCTCGGCGAGGGCGGCCGGCACGGCGAGGAGGAGACTGCCAAGGAAGTCCGGTCGGTGAAACAGGACTTCCTCGAATCCTGGATGCCGCTGCTCACCTCCGATGAGGAGCCTATCAATCCCTACCGGGTGGTTTGGGAGCTGAACACCGGCCTCGACAAGTCGCGCAGCATCGTGACCCATGACGCGGGCAGCCCGCGCGACCAGATGGTGCCGTTCTACGAGGCCACCCATCCGCACGGCTATATCGGCTGGGGCAAGACCACGCACCTGGGCCTCGGGCTCGGCCTCGCCATGGGTGCCAAGCTGGCCCGGCCCGACTGTCTTTGCGTCAACGTCATGGGCGACGCCGCCTTCGGCATGACCGGAATGGATTTCGAGACCGCGGTGCGCTCGGACCTGCCCATCCTCAGCGTGGTGCTGAAGAACAGCGTCATGGGCGGTTATACCGGCTATCTGCCCATCGCCTCGGAGAAGTACCGCATCCACGAGCTGGGCGGCGATTACGCCGGAGTCGCCCGGGCCTTGGGCGGTTATAGCGAGCAGGTCGAGACCTGCGCCGATCTGAAGCCGGCGCTGACACGCTGCATCGCCGAGGTCGAAGCCGGCCGGCCGGCCCTGCTTCAAGTTATTACAAAAGAAGAAAAGCGCTTCGCAAAACGTTGAAATTGCAAACTAAATGATGCTGGAGATAGGAAGCTAAACCCCATGCCCCAGCTCACGGCGGATCAATTGGATCGGCTGGCCCGGCAGCTTTTGCTGGCGGCGGGCACGCCCGAGGACATCACCGAGGTGGTCGCCGGTTCGCTGGTCGGGGCCAGCCTCAAGGGGGTCGATTCCCACGGCGTCATGCAGCTGCCCTGGTATCTCGAGGAGATCGCCAAAGGCAACGTCGACCCGGCGGCCCGCCCGGTGATCGAGACCAAGGCGCCGGGCCTGGCCCTGGTGCGCGGCAACAAGGGCTTCGGCATCTATGCCCTGAACCAGGCCACCGAGACCGCCATCGAGATCGCCGGGCGCCAGGGTTCGGCCTGCGTCGGCCTGGCCGATTGCAGCCATACCGGACGCATCGGGCATTTCGCCGAGGCTGCCGCGCGGCGCGGCCTCTTCGCCCTCGTCTTCGGCGGCGGCGCGCACGAGATCTGGCGCAATGTCGTGCCGTTCGGCGGCAGCCAGCCGATCGTCAGCACCAATCCCTATGCCTTCGCCGTGCCCGGCGGGCGCTTCGGCCCGATCGTGGCCGACTTCGCCACCAGCACGGTGGCCGACGGCAAGGTCGCGGTCTACCGCGCCGAGGGCAAGGTCCTGCCCGAAGGCTGGATCCTCGATAAGCATGGAAACCCGAGCACGGACCCGGAGGACTTCTTCGACGGCGGCATGCACTTGCCGGCGGCGGGCCACAAGGGCTACGGCCTCGGGCTCATCGCGGAGCTGGTTGGAGATGCGGTCTTGAACGCGCCGCCGGAGTTCAACTGGTTCGTCATCACGGTGGACCTGGGGTTCTTCAGGCCGGCCGCAGCCTACGACGAGTCGGCCGAGCGATTTTTGCAGTTCGTCAAGGATGTGCCGCCGGCCGAGGGCTTCCAGGAGGTGCTGCTCCCGGGCGAGCCGGAACGCCGGGCCGCCGAGCGCCGGGGCCGGGTAGGCGTGCCGATGCCGGCCAAGGTCTGGCAGCAACTGAGCGAGGCGGGCCAGTCCGTGGGCCTGGATCTTGCCGCCGTGGTCAATCTCGACGCCCATGAACGCTCTTGAGACCTTTGCGCATTGGATTGCTGACTACAGCCGGAATCATAGCGAGATAGCGGTCACGCGGGCGCGCGCCGCGGTCCTCGATACCCTCGGCTGCATGCTGGCCGGCGCCGGCGACCCGGTTGCAGAGAATGTCCGGCGGACCGTGGCGCAGTGGGGCGACGGGGGCTGCACCCTGGTCGGCGCGGACCGGCGTGCGCCGGCCCCCTGGGCGGTCCTGGCTAACGGCACGGCGGCCCATGCCCTCGACTTCGACGATTGCGAGGACATGGGCGCCAGCCATCCGAGCGCCGTATTGGTGCCGGCGTGCATTCCCGCGCGCAATGCGGAGATCCTCATGTACCCGCGGCCGGAGGACCCCATGCAGGCCCGCTTCAGCCTGCCCTATTGCACGACTGTCGCGGTACTCCACGGGGGCGGTGACGGTGGCCGATTTCACGCCCGATGCGGTGGCCCGGCCGGAGGTGCGCGCCTGGCTGCCCAACGTCACTTTGGAGACCCATCCGATCCACGGCAGGAGCAGCGACCTTGCGTGCCTCGAGCCGTCCATCGTGATCCTGCACCTGACGGGCGGCGGGGAGCGCCGGATCGAGGTGATGCATCCGCGTGGCACCCCGGCGCGGCCCCTGAAAGAGGCCGAGATGTCGGGCAGGTTCCGGTCCTGCGCGGTGGGAGTGTTGGGAGCGGAGGCCGCCGAAGGTGCCGAAGCAGCGGTCGCGGATCTCGAAAGCCTTGCGGATATCCGTGACCTGCTGCGCCACTTTCAGGCGGCGCCAAATTGACCAAATCTCTTGCCGCGTCTCACGGAATTCCTTGAAGGCGGCCGGTGGGCCGGAGACAATTGAGCGCTATCGCGGGCGCCCTGACGCGTCCACGCCCATTCGTGACTATCTAGAGATCCATGAGCCCTGATCCCATCGTCATCGTCGGTGCCGCGCGCACGCCCCTGGGTGGCTTTCAGGGCGGACTGAGTCCGCTTACCGCGCCCGAACTCGGGGCGGCGGCGATCGGCGCGGCCAAGGCCCAGGCCGGCATCGCCGGCGAGGAGGTGGACGAGGTTTTCATGGGCTGTGTGCTGTCGGCAGGCCTCGGCCAGGCGCCGGCCCGCCAGGCGGCCCTCGGCGCCGGCATCCCCGAGGGCGTCGGTTGCACCACGGTCAACAAGATGTGCGGCTCGGGCATGAAGGCGGCCATGCTGGCCCATGACCTGCTCGCCGCGGGGAGCGCCCGAATCATGGTTGCGGGCGGCATGGAATCCATGTCGAACGCGCCTTATCTCTTACCCAAGGCGCGGTCCGGCTACCGCATGGGCCACGGCCGGGTCGTGGACCACATGTTCCTCGACGGACTCGAAGACGCCTACGACAAGGGCCGGCTGATGGGCACCTACGCGGAGGATACGGCCCGGCGCTATCAGTTCACCCGGGAGGCCCAGGACGCCTTCGCCGTCGAATCCCTGACCCGCGCCAAGCGGGCGTCGGAGGCGGGGCGCTTCAAGGGCGAGATCGCCACGGTCAGTGTACGATCGCGCGCCGGCGAGGTCCGCGTCGAGGCCGATGAGCAGCCTTTCAAGGCGAATCTGGCCAACATCGCGAAGCTAAAACCGGCGTTCCGCGAGGACGGCACGGTGACCGCCGCCAACTCCAGCTCGATCTCCGACGGCGCGGCGGCCCTCGTCCTGATGCGCCGCTCCGAGGCCGAGCGCTGCGGGCACCGGCCGCGCGCCGTGATCTGCGGCCACGCCTCGCACGCCCAGGCGCCGGCCTGGTTCACCACCGCCCCGATCGACGCCATCAAGACGCTGCTCGACAAGCTCGACTGGCAGCGCGATCAGGTGGACCTGTTCGAGATCAACGAGGCCTTCGCTGTGGTGGCCATGGCGGCCATGCGCGACCTCGACCTGCCGCACGACAAGGTGAACCCTCACGGCGGCGCTTGCGCGCTGGGCCATCCCATCGGCGCCTCCGGCGCGCGGATTCTGGTCACGCTCCTGGCGGCCCTGGAGACCCACGATCTGAAACGCGGCGTTGCGGCGATCTGCATCGGCGGCGGCGAGGCCACCGCGATGGCGATCGAACGCGTGACTTGAACCCGTCATGGCGCTCGAGATGAAATCCGACTGCGAACGCTGCAGTGCCGTGCTGAGCCTCGGCGGCACGGCCTTCATCTGCAGTTTCGAATGCACCTTCTGCGCCGATTGCGCTTGCGCTCTGGAGCAGGCGTGTCCCAATTGCGGCGGCGAGTTGGTACGCCGGCCTCGACGCAAACAGAATTAAACTAACTTAGAAGAGTAACGATAGAGGTATCTGAAATTGAACACGATTCTCATCACGGGCGCCAACCGAGGTCTCGGTCTGGAGTTCGTCCGCAGCTATGTCGCCGAGGGCGCGCGCGTGCATGCCTGCTGCCGCCACCCCGAGAAGGCCAAGGCGCTCTCGGAGGTCGCCGGCGACGTCGTGGTTCACAAGCTCGACGTGACCGACGGCCTTCGCGTGGCCGGCCTTGCCCGCGCGTTGGCGGACGAGCCAATCGACATCCTGATCAACAATTCCGGCGTGTTTCATCGTGGCGCCGGCGACTTCGGCAAGATCGACTTCGACTCTTGGGTGGAGGAGCTGAAAGTCAACACCGTCGCGCCCGCCCGCATGGTCGAGCGCTTTGTCGAGCAAGTGGCTGCCAGCGAGCGCAAGCTGATCGTCAACATCTCCAGCGGCATGGGCTCGATTGCCCTTACCGCGAGCGGTGACTCCGTCATCTATCGCTCCTCCAAGGCGGGCCTCAACATGGTGGTAAGATGCCTCGCCCATACGCTGGCCGAGCGCGGCATCACCATGGTCGCGATCTCGCCCGGCTGGGTCACGACCGACATGGGCGGTGCCAAGGCCGATCTCACGCCCGCGGACAGCATCGCCAAGATGCGCGCGGTCATCGACCGCTTGACGCTGGCCGACACTGGCCGCTTTTTCAATCACGAAGGCGAAGAACGCCCGTGGTGAAGGTGGAATGACATCGACCATGACTTCGGCCATCGACTTCTATTTCGATTTCTCCAGCCCCTACGGCTATCTCGCGGCCCAGGCGATCGACGATATCGGCGCGCGCCACGGCATCGACGTCGCCTGGCGGCCGTTCCTGCTTGGGGCGGTGTTCAAGATCACCGGCGCCCAGCCCCTGCCGCATACGCCGATGAAGGATGTCTACGCGGCGGTCGACATGCCCCGCGCGGCCCGCCTTCTGGGCGTGCCGTTCGTCGCGCCCGAGCCTTTTCCGTTCCAGTCCGTGGCGGCGTGCCGCGCCTATTACTGGCTGGCGGAGGAAGACCCGGCCCGCTCGCGAGATTTCGCCAGGGCTGTGTTCAACGGCGCCTTCGGCG
>JAUVQB010000332.1 GCA_030598385.1 Alphaproteobacteria bacterium
AGCCCCGCCTTCGCGGCGTTCTACAGTGCGAAGGACGTGTGGCCCGAAGAGAGCCTCGCCCGCCGCCAGGCCCTCTTCGGCTGACACCCGGGGCGTAGTCGAAAGTAGGCCGGCGGCGCCTAAACCTTCACCCGCTCGGCCTTGGGGTCGTACATGGGGCGCAGGCTCGCCTGGGCGGTAAAGCGCTCGCAGGCGACCTCGATCTCGTAGGACCCATCCTTCACCCAGTCGGCCGTGACCCCGTCCGGATTGCTCACGTAGCCGAGGCCGATGGCGCGGCCCAGGTGGTGGCCGTAGTTGCCCGAAGTCAGGTAGCCGACCGCCTCGCCGTTCCGGGTGATCGGCTCGTTGTGGTAGAGCAGCGGCTCGGGGTCGTCCAAGGCGAACTGGACCAGGCGCTTGGTCAGCTTGCCCGCCTCTTTCTGCCGCAGCAGGGCGTCGCGGCCGATGAAGTCGGCGTTCTTGTCGAGCCGCACGGCGAAGCCGAGGCCGGCCTCCAGCGGCGTGTCCTCGTCGGTGATGTCGTGGCCCCAGTGGCGGAAGGCCTTCTCGATGCGGCAGGAATCGAGCACATGGAGCCCCGCCAGCTTGAGTCCGAAGTCCTCGCCTTCGGCCATGATGGCGTCGAAAACGTGGCAAGCAAACTCGCTGGGCACGTAAAGCTCCCAGCCCAGCTCGCCGACGAAAGTGACCCGCACGGCCCGCAGGGTGGCGTAGCCGAGCTCGATCTCCTGAGCGGTGCCGAAGGGAAAGGCCTCGTTCGAGAGGTCCGCGTCGCTGACGCGTGACAACAGGTCCCGGCTGTTGGGCCCCATGACGCTCAAGACCGCCAGGCCCGACGTGATGTCGGTGACCCGGCAGCTCGCGCCCTCCGGGATGTGGCGATGGAGCCAGGTCCAGTCCCGGGGCGCCGCCGCGCCCGCGGTCACCACCATGTAGCTGTCCTCGGCAAGGCGGGTGACCGTCAGGTCGGCTTCGATGCCGCCGCGCTCGTTGAGCCACTGGGTATAGACCACCTTGCCGGTCGGCACCGCCATGTCGTTGGCGCAGACACGTTGCAGCACCGCTTCCGCGTCCGCCCCCTCGACCAGGAACTTGGCGAAGGAAGTCATGTCGAACAGGCCGACGGCCTCGCGCACCGCTTTGTGCTCGGCTGCGGCGTAAGGGAACCAGTTCTGGCGCTGGTAGCTGTACTCGTACTTGGGCTCCACGCCGTCCGGGGCGAACCAGTTGGCGCGCTCCCAGCCGGCCGCCTCGCCGAAGCAGGCGCCCCTGGCGGCCAGGCGTTCGTGCAGCGGCGAGGTGCGCACGCCGCGCCCGGTCTCGGGCTGATCGTAGGGCCAGTGCATGGCGTAGAGCTTGCCGAGGGATTCCGGCGCCCGCTGCTCAAGGTAGCGCGCGTTGTTCTGGAACGGGATGACCCGGCGGATATCGACGTCGGCCACGTCCATCGGCGGGTGGCCCCCGACGATCCACTCGGAGATCACCTTGCCGGCGCCGCCGGCCGACTGGATTCCGATCGAGTTGAACCCTGCCGCGACGAAGAAGTTGCGCACCTCGGGCGTCTCGCCCAGGTAGTAGCGCACGTCCGGCGTGAAGCTCTCGGGCCCGCAGAAGAACTTGCGCAAGCCGACCTCTTGCAGGGCCGGCACCCGGTGCATGGCGCCTTCCAACACGGGCATGAAATGATCCATGTCGCCGGGCAGCTCGTCGAAGCTGAAGTCATCGGGGATTCCGTCCATGCCCCAGGCCCGTGCGTTGCCTTCGAAGGCGCCCAGCAGGATCTTGCCGGCGTCCTCCTTGTAGTAGGCGCAACCGTCGGGATCGCGCAGCACCGGCAAGTTGGCCGGCACGCCGTCCATGGGATCGGTCAGGATGTAATAGTGCTCGCAGGCGTGCAGCGGCACCCGCGCGCCTGCCATCAGGCCGACTTCGCGGGCCCACATGCCGGCGCAGTTCACGACATACTCGGCCTTGATGTCGCCCTTGTCCGTCGAGACGCCGGTGACCCGCGGCCCGCTCGGCCCCACCCCACTCCCGGGCGCGGTCTGGACGGCGGTAACCTTGGTGTCCTCGAAGATCCTGGCGCCGCCGGTGCGCGCGCCCTTGGCGAGGGCCATGGTGGTGTCGATCGGATTGGTCTGGCCGTCGTTGGGCAGGAACACCGCGCCGACCAGATCCTCGATGTTCAAGAGAGGATAAAGCTCGCGCGCTTCGGTGGGCGTGATCACCTGCACCTCGAGGCCGGCCATGCGGGCCATCGAGGCGCTGCGCTTCAGCTCCTCGAAACGTTCCGTGTTGCTGGCGACTCCCAGGCTGCCGTTCTGCTTGAAGCCGGTGGCCTGGCCGGTTTCGGCCTCCAGTCCGCTATAGAGATCGGTGGTGTAGACCGCCAGCTTGATCAGGTTGAGGGTCGCGCGAAGCTGGCCCACCAGTCCGGCGGCGTGCCAGGTGGTGCCGCAAGTGAGCTGCTTGCGTTCCAGCAGGACGACGTCTCGCCAGCCCAGCTTGGTCAAGTGATAGGCGATCGAGCAGCCGACGATGCCGCCGCCGACGATGACCACCCGCGCTTCGCTCGGTACCTCGTTTGCCACGATCCGCCCCTCTCTCCCGGCCGCTCCGCAGGCGGCTCGCTCTTAGCCCTCAATCAACCCCAAGATGAACTCTGGTTCAACGCCGATTCTGAGTCCAGATCGCCTAGCCCAACAGCACCTCATGAAGCGCTTCCCAGCTCGCTTGGTCGGGCGCCATGGGGAGCCCCGGCGTGTCCCGGCGCGCCGGATCGTAGATCTTGCGGTCGAAGGTTCGCGCGCGGCCGCCGGC
>JAUVQB010000431.1 GCA_030598385.1 Alphaproteobacteria bacterium
GGCGACAACGTTTACTGGCGCGGGCGGATTTGGGGCCCGCTCAACTTCTGGGCCTACCAGGGCCTCCGGCGGGCGGGCCTGGACGGCGAGGCCGCGGCCTTGGCCGAGAAAAGCCTGCGCCTCTTCGCGGGCGGCTGGCAGGCGCGCGACTGCGGCGAGAACTACAACGCCGAGACCGGGGCGATCCGCGACCAGCCGGACACCGACGGCTTCTATAGTTGGGGCGCGCTCTTGCCCGCGCTCGCGGTGAGCGAGCATCTGGACATGACGCCCTGGGCCGGCTGGTCGGTCATGGGCCCGCCGGCCGGAGCTCGCCTGGGGCCGCTGCTGACGCCGGCCGGCCGCGCGTATCTTTGCGCCGAGGATGAAAGCTGGCGCCTGGAGCGGGAGGACGGGCGGGTGCTCCTGGCGAGCAATCTTCAGGGGCGGCTCACCCATCTCTCGCTCGAGGGGGCGCAGCCCGAGGTACAGTTGCCGGCGATCGAACAAGACGACGCCTGGATCGCCTTCCCGAGCCACGAGAGCGCCGCCTGCGATATCGCCGGCGAGAAAGTGCGGCGGCGTGACGGCCGCTTCGCGCTGCCCCGCAGCGGCGGCCCGAGGCGCCTAAAGGGGCAGGCTGGCGGCGGCTAGTTTATTTGCCGCTCTCGCCCGAGCGGCCCGTCGAGGCCTGAGCCCGGACCCGCAGGTTACGCATGATCAAGGCCGAGAGCCGGTTGGTCCCGGCGCCGGCGCCGCTGCCCACAGGGACCGTCGGGCCCTGTTCCTCGAGCGGCTTGCTGGCGCGCTGGGACATGCGGTAGACGGCAAACAGCCCGATTACGGCGTGGACGCCCGCCAGAAACACGAAAAAGACGTTTGGGCCCACGACCCCCATAAGGGCGGCGGCGACCGGCGGCCCGATGCAAGCGCCGATGCCGCCCACCAGGACCAGGGTGGCGCCGGCCTGGACCATCTGGGCCGGCGCCAAGTAGTCGTTGGTGTGGGCGATGCAGAGCGAATACATGGGCAGGGTCATGGCGCCCAAGAGGAACGCGAAGGTCAAAAGCAGCGCCAGGGAGGTGCCGCCGAGCACGGCCGCCAGCAAGGCGAAGATCGCTGCCAGAAGGGCGACGGCCGTGAGGACGCGCCGCCGGTCGAAGCGGTCGGACAAGCGGCCGATCGGCCATTGGGCGACGATACCGCCGACCACCGTGATGCCCATCAGCAGCGAGATCTCCGCGATCGAAAGGCCGATGCGATCGCCGTAGACCGCGCCCAAGGCAAAGAGAGTGCCGTGGGCCATGCCGGTCGCCGCGGCGCCCATGACGCCGAGCGGCGACAGGCGGTAGAGCTGGCGGATCGAAATCTTCTCGGTGGCTTCGAAAGCCGGTGCCGGGCCGGCGGTCAAGGCGATCGGCACCATGGCTAGCGAGATCATCACCGAGGTCAGCAGAAACAGGAAAAACCCGCCAGGATCGGCCGCATTCAACAGCAACTGGCCGAGCGCCAGGCCGGAAAACATCACCACCATATAAACCGAGAGAAGCTGGCCGCGGGTTTCATTGTCGGCGCGGTCGTTGAGCCAGCTCTCCGCCACGACGTATAGACCGGCGTAGGCGAAGCCGGTCATGAAGCGCATGGCGGCCCAGGTGAGCGGCTCGACGGCGGCGACATGGATCAGAATGGCAACCGAGGCAAGCGAGGCGAGGGCCGAGAACACCCGCACATGGCCGACGTTCATGACGATGCGGGGCGCAAGCGTGGAGCCGGCGAGAAAGCCGACGAAATAGCCCGTCATCACCAGGCCGGTCACCGTGGTGCCGAAGCCTTCGGAGATCGCGCGCAGGCCCAAGAGGCTGCCTTGCAGGCCGTTGCCCAGCATCAGCATGCCCATGCCGAGCAGCAGCGCCCACGCACTTAGGACCACTTGAACCATGACCGGGACCCGCCCCTTCAGCCGCGTGCAAATTCGCGCCGCTTATGCCCGAACCCGCGGTGCGGTGCCAGCGTTTAATGGCGGGCAAGGCAGA
>JAUVQB010000086.1 GCA_030598385.1 Alphaproteobacteria bacterium
CTCGGTGGAGAAATACATCACAGAGACGGCGTGGGCCGAGGGCTGGGTGAAGCCGGCCACGCCCCTGCACGAACGCGACCAGTCGGTCGCGATTGTCGGCGCCGGTCCGGCCGGGCTGGCGGCGGCCGAAGAGCTGCGCCGCAAGGGTTACCAGGCGGTGGTCTACGACCGTTATGACCGCATCGGCGGCCTGATGGTCTATGGCATTCCCAACTTCAAGCTGGAGAAGGAGGTGGTCGCCCGCCGCGCCGACCTGATCGCCCAGGCCGGGGTCGCGTTCCGGCTCAACTGCGAGGTCGGCCGCGACGTGAGTCTGGAGGAACTGCGCGCGGAGCACGACGCGGTCCTGATCGCCACGGGGGTTTACCGGGCCCGCGACATCAAGGCCCCCGGGGTCGGACTCGAGGGCATCTATCCGGCCATGGAGTTTCTGACCGCCTCCAACCGCAAGGGTCTGGGCGACGCGGTGCCGGCCTTCGATGACGGCAGCCTGGACGCCAAGGACAAGGACGTGGTGGTGATCGGCGGCGGCGATACGGCGATGGACTGTGTGCGCACCGCTGTGCGCCAGGGCGCGAAGTCGGTCCGCTGCCTCTACCGCCGCGACCGGGAGAACATGCCGGGCTCCCTGCGCGAGGTGTCCCACGCCGAGGAAGAAGGCGTCGAGTTCGTCTGGCTGTCGGCGCCCGAGGCCTTCCTGGGCGACGATGCGGTTGAGGGCGCGCGCGCGCTCAAGGTCCATCTCGGCGTGCCCGACGCGACCGGCCGCCAGACGCCCCAGCCGATCGACGGCTCGAGCTTCAACCTACCGGCCGACATGGCCATCAAGGCGCTCGGCTTCGACCCGGAAGACCTGCCCGACGCCTTCGCCGCACCGGACTTGAAGGTCACCCGCTGGGGCACGCTCAGCATCGACTTCCGGTCCATGATGACCAGCCTGGACGGCGTCTTCGCCGCCGGCGACATCGTGCGCGGCGCCTCGCTGGTGGTCTGGGCGGTGCGCGACGGGCGCGACGCGGCTGAACATATTCACGCCTATCTGCAGGCCAAGCTGGCGGCGGACGCGGTGCCGGCCGTGGCGGCCGAGTAGCAAGGGGGACGCATGCTGCGGCTGTACGACAACCTGATCTCCGGCAACGGCTACAAGGTGCGCCTGCTGTTGACCCAGCTCGGCGTGGCCTTCGAGCGGGTCGAGACGGACATCTTCAAGGGCGAGAGCCGAACGCCGGAATTTCTCGCGCGCAATCCCAACGGCCGTATTCCCACCCTGCGGCTCGCCGACGGTGGCCATCTCGCCGAATCGAACGCCATCCTCTGCTATCTGGCCGAGGACAGCGACCTTTGGCCGGCCGAGCGAATGGCGCGGGCCGAGACCCTCCAGTGGCTGTTCTTCGAGCAGTACAGCCACGAGCCCTACATCGCGGTCTTACGCTTCTGGGCCCACTTGCCGGAGCTGACGGCCCAGCAGGAGGCTCAGCAGGAGGCCGAGCGGCCGGGCCGCAAGGCGCGCGGCGAAGAGGCCCTCGGCGTCATGGAGCAGCACCTTAAGGACCGCAGCTTCTTCGTCGGCGAGCGTTACGGCGTCGCCGACATCGCGCTCTATGCCTATACCCACGTGGCCGAGGAGGGCGGCTTCGACCTGGCGCCCTACCCGGCGGTCCGGTCCTGGCTCGCCCGGGTCGCGGCGCAGCCGAACCATGTGGCGATCACCGCCGAGGTCGGCCAGGCGCCGGCCGACGCGGCGTGAGGAGGAGAGCCGGAATGATCAGCTTCGATCCAGAGGCGGTCCGAGGCCAGGCCGCATACCTCGCGCGCCACGGCCTCTACGACCCGGCCGAGGAGCACGACGCCTGCGGCGTCGGTTTCGTCGCCACCCTCGACGGCAAGCCGCGGCGCGAGGTGGTGCAGGCGGCGATCGAGGCCCTCAAGGCCGTGTGGCACCGCGGGGCGGTGGACGCCGACGGCAAGACCGGCGACGGCGCCGGCATCCACGTGCAAATCCCGCAGGATTTCTTCCACGAGCACATCGCGCGCACCGGCCACAAGCCCGACGAAGGGCGTGTCGGCGTCGGCATGATCTTCCTGCCGCGCACGGATTTCGGCGCCCAGGAGCGCTGCCGGGTCATCGTCGAGCGGGAGATCCTCAACTTCGGCTACACCATCTACGGCTGGCGCCAGGTGCCGGTGAACACCGAGGTGGTGGGCGAGAAGGCCAACACCACCCGGCCCGAGATCGAGCAGATCATGATCGCCAACAGCCGCGGCGTCTCGGCCAAGCAATTCGAGCTCGACCTCTACATCATCCGCCGCCGCATCGAGCGGGCGGCCGAGATCGAATCGATCAAGGATTTCTACATCTGCTCCTTGAGCGGCCGTTCGATCATCTACAAGGGCATGTTCCTGGCCGAACAGCTGACCGCCTTCTATCCCGACCTGCTGGACGAGCGCTTCGAGTCCAACTTCGCCATCTTCCACCAGCGCTATTCGACCAACACCTTCCCGACCTGGTGGCTGGCCCAGCCGTTCCGCGTCATCGCCCACAACGGCGAGATCAACACCCTGCGGGGCAACATCAACTGGATGAAGGCCCACGAGTGCCGCCTGGCCGCCGAGGCCTTCGGCGACGCGATCGAGGACGTGAAGCCGGTGGTCGTGCCCGGCAGCTCGGACTCCGCCGCGCTCGACGCCGTGTTCGAGCTCATGGTGCGCGCCGACCGGGATCTGCCAATGGCCAAGACCATGCTGATCCCGGAAGCCTGGACCCCGGACAGCCCGATTCCCCAGGCCCGCAAGGACCTCAACAGCTATAGCAACGCCGTCATGGAATCCTGGGACGGTCCCGCGGCGCTCTGCGGGTTCGGCGGACGCTGGCTGGTCGCCGGCATGGACCGCAACGGGCTCCGGCCCATGCGCTACACCATCACCGACCAAGGCCTGATTTTCGCCGGGTCCGAGACCGGCATGGTGCGCCTCGACGAATCGCGGATCATCGAAAAAGGCCGGATCGGGCCGGGGCAGATGCTGGCGCTCGACCTCGACAAGGGCCGGCTCTACCGCGATCAGGGGATCAAGGACCGCCTGGCCGCCAGCCGGCCGTTTGGCGACTGGGTCCGCAACATCACCGTGATCGACGACCTGGTGAAGCCGGACGGCGGCGAGACCGTCGAGTTCACCAAGGAGGAACTGCGCCGCCGCCAGTCCGGTTATGGCCTGACGCTCGAGGACCTGGAGCTGATCCTGCCGCCCATGGTGGAAGACGCCAAGGAGGCCGTCGGCTCCATGGGCGACGATACGCCGCTCGCCGTGTTGTCGGACCGCATCCGGGGCCTGCACCACTTCTTCCGGCAGAATTTCAGCCAGGTGACCAACCCGCCGATCGACTCCTTGCGCGAGCGCCGGGTCATGACCCTGAAGACCCGGCTCGGCAACCTCGGCAACATCCTGGACGAGGACGAGTCCCAGTGCCGCCTGCTGCAGCTCGAATCGCCGGTCCTCTCCAACGCCGAATTCGAGGCCATGCGCGCCTATCTCGGCGATACCGCCGTCGACGTCGACTGCACCTTCGACGCGGCCGGCGGGGAGGGGGCTTTGCGCGGCGCACTCGAGCGCATCCGCCGCGACGCCGAGGACGGAGTGAGGGGCGGCTGCGAGCACGTCGTCCTGAGCGACAAGGCGGTCTCGGGCGAACGTGCGCCGATCCCCATGATTCTCGCCACCGCGGCCGTGCACTCCCATCTGGTGCGCCAGAAGCTGCGCACCTTCTGCTCCCTCAACGTGCGCGCGGGCGAGTGCCTGGACGTACACTATTTCGCGGTCCTCGTGGGCTGCGGCGCCACCACGGTGAACGCCTACCTGGCGCAGGAATCCATCGCCGACCGCCAGGCCCGCGGCCTGTTCGGCGGCATGAGCCTCGAGGCGGCGGTCACCCGCTACAAGACCGCGGTCGACGACGGGCTGCTCAAGATCATGTCGAAGATGGGCATCTCGGTCATCTCGCCCTACCGCGGCGGCTATAACTTCGAGGCCTTAGGCCTTTCGCGCACCCTGGTCGACGAATACTTCCCGGCCATGCCCAGCCGGATCTCCGGCATCGGGCTGACCGGTATCCAGAAGAACGTGCTGGAGCTGCATGCGCGCGCCTGGGCCGAAGGCGTCGTGACCCTGTCGGTGGGCGGCTTCTACCGCTATCGGCGCGGCGGGGAGGCGCATGCCTGGGGCGCCGGCCTCATTCACACGCTGCAGGCGGCGGTCGCCAGCGATTCCTTTTCGACCTACAAGAAATTCAGCGAAGGCGTGCACAATCTGCCGCCCTCTTCGCTGCGCGACCTGCTCGACTTCAAGAGCGAGGGCGCCCACCCGGTGCCCCTGGAGGAGGTCGAGTCCATCACCTCGATCCGCAAGCGCTTCGTGACGCCCGGCATGTCGCTGGGCGCGCTCGGCGCGGAGGCGCACGGCGTTCTCAACATCGCCATGAACCGGATCGGCGCCAAGTCGGATTCCGGCGAAGGCGGCGAAGACCCGGCGCGCTACACCCCGCGCGCCAACGGCGACAACGAAAACTCCGCCATCAAGCAGGTCGCCTCCGGCCGCTTCGGCGTGACGGCGGAATATCTCAACCGCTGCCGGGAGCTGGAGATCAAGGTCGCTCAGGGTGCCAAGCCGGGCGAAGGCGGTCAGCTACCCGGCTTCAAGGTCACCGAGATGATCGCCAAGCTCCGGCACTCGACGCCCGGCGTCATGCTGATATCGCCACCGCCGCACCACGACATCTATTCCATCGAGGACCTGGCCCAGCTGATCTACGACCTCAAGCAGATCAACCCGGACGCCCGGGTCTGCGTGAAGCTGGTGGCGCGCTCGGGTATCGGCACCATCGCGGCCGGGGTGGCCAAGGCCAAGGCCGACGTGATCCTGATCTCGGGCCATGTCGGCGGCACCGGCGCCAGCCCCCAGACCTCGATCAAATATGCCGGCGTGCCCTGGGAGATGGGGCTGTCGGAGGTCAATCAGGTGCTCACCATGAACCACCTGCGCCACACTCTGCGGCTGCGCACCGACGGCGGCATCAAGACCGGCCGCGACGTGGTGATGGCCGCCATGCTGGGGGCCGAGGAGTTCGGCGTCGGCACGGCCTCGCTGGTGGCCATGGGCTGCATCATGGTGCGCCAATGCCATTCCAACACCTGCCCGGTGGGCGTCTGTACCCAGGACCCGGCGCTCCGGGAGAAGTTCACCGGCACGCCGGAGAAGGTGGTCAACCTATTCAGCTTCGTCGCCGAGGAGGTGCGCGAGATCCTCGCCTCGCTGGGCGCCCGCTCGCTCGACGAGATCATCGGCCGCACCGACTTGCTGGCCCAGGTCAGCCGCGGCGCCGCCCATCTCGACGACCTGGACCTCAACCCGATCCTGGCGATCGCCGATCCCGGCGGGCATCCGCGGGTCTGCACGGTCGAGGGCCGCAACGAGGTGCCCGACACGCTCGACGCCCAGATCATCGAGGACGCCGGACCGCTGTTCGAGATCGGCGAGAAAATGCAGCTGCAGTACACGGTGCGCAACACCCACCGGGCCATCGGCACCAAGCTCTCGTCCAAGATCACCCGGCGCTTCGGCATGGCGAAGCTCAGGCCCGGCCACATCTCGGTGCGCCTGCGCGGCTCGGCCGGCCAGTCGTTGGGGGCCTTCGCCGTGCAGGGGCTCAAGCTCGAAATGTTCGGCGACGCCAACGACTATGTCGGCAAGGGGCTCTCCGGCGGCACCATCGTGGTGCGGCCGATGACCGCGAGCCCGCTGGTCACTCAGGACAACACCATCATCGGAAACACGGTGCTCTACGGCGCCACCGCCGGCAAGCTGTTCGCGGCCGGCCAGGCGGCCGAGCGCTTCTGCGTGCGCAACTCGGGCGCCACCGCCGTCGTCGAAGGCTGCGGCTCCAACGGCTGCGAGTACATGACCGGCGGAACGGTGGTGATCCTTGGCCCGGTCGGCGACAACTTCGCCGCCGGCATGACCGGCGGCATGGCCTTTCTCTACGATCCGGGCGAGACGCTGCCGCTGCGCATCAACCCGCAGGGCGTCGTCTTCCAGCGCCTCGATAGCGACCACTGGGACGCGCTGCTCAAGGCGCTTGTCGAAGAGCACCGTGAGGAAACCCAATCCCGCTTCGCCGAACGCCTGCTGATCGACTGGCAGCGCGAGCGCCGGCACTTCTGGCAAGTGGTGCCGCGCGAGATGCTGGAACACCTGGAGCACCCGCTGAGCGATGCCGCGGCGGTTGAGCGGGCGTAGATCCAGCAACACCGTATTTTGTGTAATCGGAGCCGGCCCGCGCGAAGGGCCCGGCTACGCCGCCCCCTCCCAGTGCGCGGGCGTAGCCCGAGTGCTTCGCACTCTCGCGCTTCGCGCGCCCACGGCATCGTAGGCTAGGGGTGGTCGGGAGGGGTAGCGGGCGGGTGCAGAGACC
>JAUVQB010000473.1 GCA_030598385.1 Alphaproteobacteria bacterium
CCCGGGTCATCGACAAGAAGTCCGATCCCCTGCCACTTTCACGCGCGGTCGGCATCAACGCCCGCAGCCTCGCCCTGCTGGAGGCCTCGGGCGCCGCCGAACGCCTGCTGGCCGCCGGCATCCGCGTGAGAGAATTGGTGATCCACGACCGGGACCGGGCGATCTCCCGGATCCGCCTCGACCGGGAGGACCTGCCCTACAATTTCCTGCTCGCCCTGCCCCAGGACGAGACCGAGGCCATCCTCACCCGGCGCTTCGAGGAACTGGGCGGCCGGGTCGAGTTCGGCGTCGGACTGGAGGCCCTCGCGATCGAGGGCCATCAAGCGCAAGCCAGGCTGACCCACGTGGCGGACGGGCGCCTCGAAGAAGCGGCCTTCGACCTGGTGCTCGGCGCCGACGGCGTGCGCTCCACGGTGCGCCAAGCCGCCGCGCTGCCGTTCGAGGGTTTCGACCTGCCGGGCACCTGGGGCGTGGCCGACGTCGAGTCCGCCGCCTGGCCCCATCGGGAGCGGGCCTGCCTCTTCATGCTGCCCGAGGGCGGTGTCGTGGTGGTGGTCCCCATCGGGGCCGGCCGCTACCGCATCGTCGCCAACCGCCCCAAGGCCCTCGCGGTCGTCCCCCGGCGCCTCACGGTCGACAAATTGCGCCGCGAGGCCGAGTTCGAGATCTCCATTCGCCAGGTCCAAACCTATAGCGCCGGCCCGCTGTTCCTCGCCGGCGACGCGGCCCACTGCCATTCCCCGGCCGGCGGGCGCGGCATGAACCTGGGCATCGCCGACGCCGCTAGCTTCGCCCGGCGCTTCGTTGAAAAGGACCTCGGCGGTTACTCCGCCGAGCGCCACGCCCACGGGCGCGAGGCCATCAAGGCGAGCGAGAACCTGCGCCGCACCATGACCCGCGAGAACCTTGTCGCGCGCTGGCTCGTCCGCGGCGGGCTTCGCCTGGTCGGCCGCACCCCGGCCCTACAGAAGCGCCTCGCCCGCCAGTTTCTCGACGTTTGACGAGCTGCGCTGTGTCGCGGTGCCAGCCCGCTCCCGCTCCCAGTGCGCGGGCGCAGCCCGAGTGCTTCGCACTCCCGCGCTTCGCGCGCCCAGCGACAGTATCCTATGGGTGGCCGGGAGGGGGCGGCGTAGCCGGGCGCTTCGCGCGGGCTGGCACAGCTCAGATCAAATCCCTCCAGAGACACAAGACGCGCGTTTGACAATGCGCTAAGTGTAGACCCGCACGAGACGACATGAGGCAAGGGGAGGAGGCGCCGCCATGGCGAACGACAGCTCCGAGCGAACCGCAGCGTTTGGCGTTCCGCCGGGATTCGAGGCCGACCCGCACAAGGTCGCGGCCGCCAAGAATAGGCTCGTCGAAGCCGGCGTGCGCACCTGCTTCGCCACCTTCGTCGACATCCACGGCATCCCCAAGGCCAAGGCGACGCCCATGGCGGTGTTCGAGAAGATGTGCAACGGCCAGGAGCTCTATACCGTGGGCGCCAACGAAGGCCTGGGCTTGGCCGGCCCGCACGAGGACGAGTGCGCCACCGTGCCCGACCTCGACTCGCTGATCGTCCTGCCCTGGGACTCGACGCAAGCCTGGCTCAGCGCCGACCTCTACTATCACGGCGCGCCCTATCGAAACGACCCGCGCGGCATCCTCAAGCGGGTCATGATGAAGGCCGAAGCCATGGGCTTTCGCTTCAACCTCGGCATCGAGCCCGAGTTCTACGTCCTGAAGCGCGACGAGGCGGGCGCCCTCGGCCCCATCACCGAGAC
>JAUVQB010000073.1 GCA_030598385.1 Alphaproteobacteria bacterium
CGGCCCCATGTGGTCCTGGTGGTCGGCGTGAACGGCAGCGGCAAGACCACGACCATCGGCAAGATCGCGAAGAACCAGCACGACCAAGGGCTAAAGGTCATGCTCGCCGCCGGCGATACCTTCCGCGCCGCCGCGATCGACCAGCTCAAGATCTGGGGCGAGCGGACCTCCTGCGAGGTGGTCGCCAAGACGCCGGGCGCGGATGCCGCCGGGCTCGCTTACGAGGCCCTGGAGCGCGCCCGCGCCGATGACGTGGATCTTCTGCTGATCGACACCGCCGGGCGGCTCCACAACAAGGCCGATCTGATGGCGGAGCTGGAGAAGATCGTCCGCGTTCTCAAAAAACTCGACCCGGAGGCGCCGCACGACTGCCTGCTGGTGCTCGACGCCACCACCGGCCAGAACGCCCACGCCCAGGTCGAGACCTTCCAGGAACTGATCCAGGTCACCGGCCTGATCGTCACCAAACTCGACGGCTCGGCCCGCGGCGGGGTGTTGGTGGCGCTCGCCGAGCGCTTTGGCCTGCCGGTCCACGCCATCGGCGTGGGCGAAAGCGCGGGGGACCTGCGGCCTTTCGCGGCCCGCGACTTCGCCCGCAGCCTCATGGGCTTGGAAACTTAGAGCGACTCCATGTTGGTCGGGACCGGCCCAGTGCGGAGCACTCGCGCTTCGCGCGCCCACGGCATCGTAAGCTATGAGTGGCCGGGAGGGGGCGGCGTAGCCGGGCGCGTGCGCGCGGGCCGGCGCCGGGGCATAGCGAAGCGGAAATGTCCTATACCGCGCCGCGCCGCGGCCCGGCTCGGGTAACAGCCCGATGGATCCCCTCGTCGTCTTGTTGGTGCTTTTGGCGGCCGCGTCCCACGCCACCTGGAACGCCTTCGTCAAGTCGGGCGAGGACAAGCTGGTCTCGCTTTGTCTGGTGATCTTCACGACCAGCCTTCCCGCCCTCTTCGCCTTGCCGTTCCTGCCGCTGCCGGCGGCGGAGTCCTGGCCCTTCCTGATGGTCTCGACCATCGTCCACTACCTCTACTACGCGGTCCTGGTGGCCGCTTACCGGCATGGCGATTTGTCGCTGGCCTATCCCATCGCGCGCGGCTCGGCGCCGGTGCTGGTGGCTGCCGGGGCCTGGTTGTTTGCCGGAGAAGGCCTCGCCGCCTGGCAGTGGATCGGCGTCGTGACGGTGTCCGTCGGAATCATG
The DNA here is from genome assembly GCA_030598385.1 of Alphaproteobacteria bacterium. Taxonomy (GTDB): domain Bacteria; phylum Pseudomonadota; class Alphaproteobacteria; order Kiloniellales; family JAKSDN01; genus CALJXB01. The sequence continues at coordinate 1,199 of JAUVQB010000073.1, forward strand.
AGCCTCGCAAACCCCGGCCGCGGGCGGGCCGGCGACGGCGAAGCCAAGGCGATCGTCTTCGCCTTGTTGACGGGCCTCACGATCGCGGCCTACTCGCTCGCCGACGGGCTAGGCGTGCGACTCTCCGGGCATGAATTCGCCTACATCGCCTGGCTGTTCGTTTTCTCGGGCCTGCCCATGCCGTTCATCATCCGCTGGCGCCGGGGCGGCGAGAGCGCCCGCTTGGTCCGCGCGCACCTGCGGATCGGGATATTCGGCGGCCTGATCAGCGGCCTGGCCTATGCCATCGTCATCTGGTCCATGTCGGTCGCGCCGATTGCGATGGTGGTCTCGCTGCGCGAAACCAGCGTGTTGATTGCCGCCGCCATCGGCAGCCTGTTTTTGAAGGAACCTTTCGGTCCGCGCCGCATCGCCGCGGCCGCGGTCATTGTCGCCGGAGCGGCGCTCATGAACCTGGCGGGGTAAGTTGGGTATGAATTTGATCGGCGCCGGCCCGCGCGTAGCGAATATCTTCTAGAGGCTGCCGGCCGGCGGCAGCTCGCCCGTCGCCTCCTCGTAATTGGCAAAGTGCGCGAAGGCGCTCAGCTCGCGGCTCTGGCGGAAATGCTCGAGCGCCCACAAAACCGACGGGAAAGCGACCCGGTCCCAAGGAATGTCGTCCCAGGCAAAAAGGTCGAGCTCGAGGGTCTCCGGTCCCGCCGCGACCTGCGGCGTGAGCAGGCGGGCGCGAAAGATCAGCTGCACCTGGCTGATCCGGGTGATCGAATAGATGCCCAGGAGCTGCTCGATCTCGATTTCGGCGCGCGCCTCTTCCCAGGCCTCGCGCCGCGCCCCGGCGTCGGCGGCTTCGTTCAGCTCCAGATAACCGGCCGGCAGAGTCCAATAGCCCTTGCGCGGATCGATGGCGCGCCGGCACAAGAGCAGCTTGTCCTCCCAATAGCAGACGCTGCCGACCACGATCTTCGGATTCTCGTAGTCGATGAAGCCGCAGTCCTCGCACACCCGGCGCGGCAGCTCGTCGCCCTCGGGCACGCGGCGCACGAAATTGGACCCGGCTGATCTCTCCGACAATTTCTCTGGCGATTTCTCCGACGGGGCCATGGCGCCAGTGTGGCTCAGGGCGGGCACGCGGACAAGCAGTGCAAGGCCGGGTCCGTTACCGTTCGCCGGCCGCCGCCGCCGCCGCGGATTCCAGTGCCGCCACGCCTGGCAGGGTCTTGCCCTCGAGCCATTAGAGGAGGGCGCCGCCCGCCGTCGAAACGTTGCTGAATCCGTCGACGACGCCGGCATGGGCGAGGGCAGCCACCGGATCGCCGCCGCCGGCGACGCTCATGAGGCCCCCGCCGCGCGTGAGGTCCGCCGCGGCCCGCGCTACCCGGTTGGTCGCCGCATCGAAGGGCGGCACCTCGAAACAGCCGAGCGGGCCGTTCCACACCAGGGTGCGGCAGTCCGCCATGCGGCGGGCGATGTGTTCGGCGGTCAGCGGCCCCAGATCGAGGATCATGCGGTCCGCCGGAACCTCTTTGACGGAAAGCGTATCGCTCGCGGCCCCTTCGGCCAGTTGCGCGGCCACCACCGCGTCGCTCGGCAGTACGACGTCGCAGCCCGCGTCCTTGGCGGCGGCCACGATTCCTCGCGCGGTCTCGGCCATCTCGTGTTCGCACAAGGAAGCGCCGACCGCGACCCCAAGGGCGTGCAAGAAGGTGTTGGCCATGCCGCCGCCCACCACCAGCACATCCATCTTGCGGATCAGGTTGCCCAGCAAGTCCAGCTTGGTGGAGATCTTGGCGCCGCCGACGATCGCCATGACCGGTCGCGCCGGCGCCTCCAGCGCCAGTTCCAGGTGTTCGAGCTCGCCCTGCATCAAGCGCCCGGCCGCGGCCGGCAGGCGCCGCGCCAGCGCGTCCACCGAGGCATGCGCCCGATGGGCCGCCGAGAAAGCGTCGTTGACGTAAACCTCGCCAAGCTCGGCCAGGGCGTCGGCGAAGGCAGGGTCGTTGGCCTCTTCGCCGGGGTGGAAGCGAAGGTTCTCCAGCAGCAGCACCTCGCCGTCCGCCAACATCGCGACGGCTTCCTCCGCCGCCGGCCCGATGCAGTCGGATGCGAAAGCGACCGGCCGGCCGCCGACGGCGGCACTCAGGGGCTCGACCAAGGACGCCAGGGACATTTCGGGCACGGTCTTGCCCTTGGGGCGGCCGTAGTGGGACAGCAGGATCACGCGAGCGCCCTTCTCGATCAGCTCGATCAAGGTCGGCAGGATCCGCGTGATACGGGTGGCGTCCGTGACCCGGCCGTCCGCCATGGGTACGTTGAGGTCGACGCGCAGCAACACCCGCCGACCGGTTACCTCGAGTTGGTCGATGGTCGTGAAGCGGCTCATGCGCCTCCCCGAAATCGCCGCGCGCCAGACGGATCCGGCGTTGATCGGCGAATTCAATACCGCCCGGCTCGCCGCCTCACATGGTCGGGATCGAGAAGTCCGCGCCGGAGCGAATTCCGGTCGGCCAGCGCGAGGTCATGGTCTTCAACTTGGTATAGAAACGCACGCCCTCGGGCCCATGCATGTGATGGTCGCCGAACAGCGAGCGCTTCCAGCCGCCGAAGCTGTGGAAGGCCATGGGCACCGGGATCGGCACGTTGATCCCGACCATGCCGATCTTGGTATTGTTGGCGAAGTGCCGGGCGGCATCGCCGTCGCGGGTGAAGATCGCCGTGCCGTTGCCGAACTCGTGGGTATTGACCATCTCGAGCGCGGCGCCGTAGTCGGGCGCCCGCACCACCGAGAGCACCGGCCCGAAGATCTCCTTCTTGTAGATCTCCATCTCCGTGGTGACCCGGTCGAAGATCGAACCGCCCATGAAATAGCCGTTCTCGTAACCCTGGAGGTTCAGGCCCCGGCCGTCGACCACCAGCTCCGCGCCTTCGCTCACGCCCTGATCGATGAAGCCCATCACCTTGTCGAAGTGCTCCTGGGTGTTGAGCGGGCCCATTTCGGTTTCCGGGTCGTTGCCCGGCCCCACCTTGAGGCCGCGGACCCGGGGCGAAAGCTTGTCGATCAGGGTGTCGGCCACTTGGTCGCCGACCGCCACGGCCACGGAGATCGCCATGCAGCGCTCGCCGGCCGAGCCGTAGGCCGCGCCCATGATGGCGTCGCTTGCCTGGTCCATGTCCGCATCGGGCAGCACCACCATATGGTTCTTGGCGCCGCCGAGGGCCTGGACCCGCTTATTGTTGGCGCAGCCGGTGTGATAGATGTACTCCGCGATCGGCGTCGAGCCCACGAAGCTGACCGCTTGAATGTTGGGATGGTGGAGGATCGCGTTCACCGCCACCTTGTCGCCCTGAACCACGTTGAACACGCCGTCGGGGAGGCCGGCCTGTTTGTAGAGGTCCGCCAGGCGCAGGGAGAAGGACGGATCCTTCTCCGACGGCTTCAGGATGAAGCAGTTGCCGCAGGCGATCGCGATCGGCGACATCCACAGCGGTATCATGGCCGGGAAGTTGAACGGCGTGATGCCGGCCACCACGCCGAGCGGCTGGCGCACCGAATGACTGTCGACGCCGGTGCCGACGTCCTCGGAGAACTCGCCCTTGAGGAGGTGCGGAATGCCGCAGGCGAACTCGACCACCTCCAGGCCGCGGGTGATCGAGCCCTTGGCGTCGTCCACGGTCTTGCCGTGCTCTTCGGTGAGCACGGCGGCCAGCTCGTCCATGTGCTGCTCGATGAGGCCCTTGAGGCAGAACAGGACGCGCGCGCGCCGTAGCGGCGGCGTCGCCGCCCAGGCGGGGAATGCCTGCGACGCCGCGCTCACCGCGGCGTCGAGCTCGCCCTCGTCGGCGAACGCGACCCGCCGGATCAGCTCTCCCAAGGCCGGGTTGTAGACATCGCCATGGCGCCCGCTGGTTCCCTCGACCTGGCGGCCGCCGATAAAATGATTGATCGTCTCCATCGTCCGTCCCTCAGCCTCTTGCCCCGGATAACCGTATTCGTGGCAAACTATACCCTGGCCTCACGCGGCTCAACCGCCCGCGAGGCAGGGCGCATCCGGAGGTCCGAGTGACGGACGATAGCCATCGCACCCTTCGCGCGTGTTTGTTGCGGCTGGCGAGCGAACGGCGGACGGCGACCTATCACGAGCTCGCCACCCTGGCGGCCGTCCCGCCGCCCCATCGCATCCACAGCTTGACCCTGCAACTCGAAGATCTGATCCGCGAGGACCACGCGGCCGGCCGGCCGCTGCTCGCGGCCTGCGCCGTCGGCCGGGCCCAGAACGGCATTCCGGGGCTGGGATTTTTCCAACTCCTGCGGGAACTGGGCCGCTATGGCGGCGGCGACCGCGGCGCCGAAGCCGCCGCCTGTCACGGCGCCGAGCTCGAGGCCGCCTGGGACTATTGGGGCGGAGGCTCGACCGGCGGGGGACGGCCGAGTGAAGGGCGCTAAACGACGAGTTTTTCTGCGCCGTTACTTTCGCTACACTTAGAACACCTTCCTAAGGTGCATGCATGCGGAATCCGTTTAACCCATGGCAAGGCCGCGATGTCGCCGTTCCCGGCCCGGCCCGCCCCGCCGCCCGCCGTGCGGAGGCCTCGAGCACGAGCTCCGGGGCGCACCTCAGCCAACGTCGGGATGCCGACTGCCTCGTGCTCGAACTGGCGGGGCCCTGGACCACGCTGACGGTCGCGGCACAAGACGTCGTGCTCGACACCCTGGCACCCAACGGCGTGCGGCGCGTGCGTATCGACTTGACGGCACTCGAGGCCTTCGACACCGCCGGGGCCTTGCTGGTGCACCGCACCGCCAAGCAGCTCACCTCCCGCGGTCTGGAGGTGGAACTGAGCGGCGGCCTCAAGGCCCATCGCGACCTGATCGAAACGGTGCGCAGTCACGACCTTGACTGCCCGCCGCCGCCGCCGGCCAGGAACCCCCTGGTGACCCTGATGGCGCACACCGGGCGTTCGACCTTCTTCGTGCTCGACGAAGCCGTCAGCCTCATCAATTTCCTGGGGCATACGGTGATCGTCCTCATTCGCTCGCTCGTTCGACCGCGCCGTATCCGCGTGACGGCGCTGATCAACCAGATGGAGCGGACCGGCCTCGACGCCATGCCGATCGTCGGCCTGATCTCTTTCCTGATCGGCGTGGTGCTGGCGTACCAGGGCGCCGATCAGCTGCAGAAGTTCGGCGCCGAGATCTTCACCGTGAACCTGGTGGGGGTCGGCGTCCTGCGCGACCCAACGCTTTGCACGGGCTGCGGCAAGTGCTGGACACATTGTCCGGACAGCGCGATCGGCGTTGTCGCCGCCACGCCGGCAGCACTCATCGACGCGGGCATCAACCACTGCGGCGCAGACGCCGTGCGCCAGGTTTCATCAAAACTTGCGTCGCGCATCGTCTCGAGTAACAAAAAAGCCGACGAAGTGGCGCCGACGTTCGGCCAGTTGCTCAACGACGCCTACGCCTGGCTCAACGACAAGATGCCACTTCCGGATGAACGCAAGCAGGCGATCCGGGACGGTATAGACGGGATCGGCAACGCGCTGGGCGCACTGCCGGTCGCCATCACGAAACCCTTCTTCTTTGATGCCGAGGCAGCGAAGAAAGACGGCGCTGAACTGCTGTCAATCGTAATCAACCCCGAGGCCTGCAAGGCTTGCGGCATTTGTGTCAACAATTGCGAGCCCGAAGCACTGCGCGCGGCCGAGCAGGATGCGGCCTCGCTCAAGCAGGCACGCGAGCTCTGGTCCGTGTTTTCGGCCACACCCGACACAC
>JAUVQB010000402.1 GCA_030598385.1 Alphaproteobacteria bacterium
GCTTCATCTTCTCCGACTGGGAGCTGGCGCTGGGTGGGAACATCACCGCGGAGGAATGGGCCCAGTCGAACTTCCTGCTCAACATCTCGCTTTCGGCATTGCTGGCTCTGGTTCTTGTCGGCGGTATCGTGCTGGCGCTGCGCATCGCCTCTCGCGAGATCAAGCTCTCGCGGATGAAGTCGGACTTCGTCTCCAACGTCTCGCACGAGCTGCGAACGCCGATCGCATCGATCCGCGTGTTCGGAGAGTTCTTGCGGCTCGGCCGCGCGCAGACCGAGGAGAAGAGCCGCAAGTACGGCGAGTACATCGAAACCGAGAGCCGCCGGCTGACCCAGCTGATCAACAACATCCTGGATTTCTCAAAGATCGAGTCCGGCGCCAAGAGAGATCGCGATCCTGGAAGACGAGGCCACCGAGCATTGGTTCTGGAACCGGGAGGACGAGCCGGCGACCGTCGTGGTCTGCGACATGGTACCGCCGTCTTGAGCGTAGGGCTGTCCAGCGACGTCCGGACCCGGCGGTGGGCGCATCCGCGCCTGCTTGATTCAGCCGGGTGCGGGGGATAAGGTTCGCCCCGTTCATTGCAGTGCAACATCCGCCAGACGCCCCATGCCCTCGCCCGAGACCGTCGCCGGCAGCGGCCAGAATTTGCGCGCCAATCCGGAGACCTGTTTTCAGTCTCTGATCCTGAAGCTGCAGGCTTATTGGGCGGGCCGGGGCTGCGTGCTGCTGCAGCCCTACGACATGGAGGTCGGCGCCGGCACCTTTCACCCGGCAACCACCCTGCGGTCGCTCGGCCCCGAGACCTGGAACTGCGCCTTCGTGCAGCCCTCGCGCCGGCCGACCGACGGGCGCTACGGCAATAACCCGAACCGGCTCCAGCACTACTACCAGTTCCAGGTGCTGATGAAGCCCTCGCCGCCGGATAGCCAGGCGCTCTACCTGGGCTCGCTGGAGGCGATCGGCATCGACCCGCTGGCCCACGACATCCGCTTCGTCGAGGACGACTGGGAAAGCCCGACCCTGGGCGCCTGGGGGCTCGGCTGGGAGGTCTGGTGCGACGGCATGGAGGTGACCCAGTTCACCTATTTCCAACAGGTCGGCGGCCTCGACTGCGATCCCGTCTCCATGGAGCTGACCTACGGCCTGGAACGCCTCGCCATGTACGTGCAAGGGGTCGAGAACGTCTTCGACCTCGACTGGGACGGCATCCCGGCCGAGGACGGCGGCAAGTCCTACGGCGATGTGTTCCTGCAGGCGGAGCGGGAGTTCTCGGCCTTCAACTTCGAGCAGGCGGCGACGGAGATCCTGTTCCGCCATTTCGAGGACGCCCAGTCCCAATGCAAGCACCTGCTGGGCCTGAGCCCGCCGCTCACGCTGCCGGCCTACGACTTCTGCATGAAGGCGAGCCATCTCTTTAATCTCTTGGACGCCCGCGGCGTCATCTCGGTGACCGAGCGCCAAGCCTACATCGGCCGGGTGCGCGAACTGGCCAAGGGCTGTTGCGAGGCGTGGGTTGAGAGCCAGAAAAAGCAGCCAGAGCAATCGGCAGGGGGAGTTTAGGCCGGTGCCCGAACTGCTGCTCGAAATCCTGTCGGAGGAGATCCCGGCGCGCATGCAGGCCCGCGCGGCGGACGACCTAAAGCGCCTGGTGTGCGACGGGTTGAAAGCGGACGGCCTTAGCTTCACCGGCGCCAGCGCCTATGTCACGCCCCGCCGCCTGGCGCTGGTGGTCGAGGGCCTGCCTGAACACCAGCCGGACTCGACCGAAGAGAAGAAGGGCCCCAAGGTGGGTGCGCCAGACGCCGCGATCGTGGGGTTCCTGAAAGCCAACGGCCTCGCCTCGATCGACCAAGCCGAGGTCCGCGAGACCGGCAAGGGTCCGGTTTATTTTGCGGTGCGGCATGTCACCGGACAGCCGGCGGAAGCGGTGCTGCCCGGCCTGTTGAACGATGCCATCCGCGCCTGCCCCTGGCCCAAGTCCATGCGTTGGGCCGGAAGCTTTCGATGGGTGCGGCCGCTCCATCGGATACTTGCCGTGTTCGCCGGCGAGGCGCTTTCGGGCAGCTTGGACCTTGGTGGCGGGGAAACCGTGGCCTTCGGGGCCGCCACCCACGGCCACCGCTTCCTCTCGCCGGGGCCGTTCCGGGTGGCGGACTTTGCTGACTATGAGGCCAA
>JAUVQB010000048.1 GCA_030598385.1 Alphaproteobacteria bacterium
GGCGCCCTCGTGATCACCCCCTCGGGCGTCGCCTACGAGGCGATGACCCCGGCCGATCTGGTGGAGATGGACGTCGACGGCACCTGGCGCTGCGGCCGAGCCGGGCGGCGGCCGTCGAGCGAATGGCGCTTCCACCTGGATATACTGCGGGCGCGGCCGGAGTTCGGGGCCGTGGTGCACAGCCATGCGACGAACGCCACGGCGCTTGCCTGCCTGGGGCGGGAGATTCCGGCATTTCATTACATGGTGGCGGTGGCGGGCGGCGATTCGATCCGCTGCGCGCCCTACGCCACCTTCGGCAGCGCGGCCTTGTCCAAACATGCCCTAGCAGCCCTCGAGAACAGGCGGGCCTGCCTGCTGGCCAATCATGGGTTGATCGCAGCCGGCACCGATCTGGCGGCGGCGCTGGCGTTGGCGGTCGAAGTGGAGACCCTGGCGGCGCAGTATGGCCGGGCCCTGCAGCTCGGGGTCCCCAAGCTTCTCAGCAAGGCCGAGATGAAGCGGGTGCTGGCCAAGTTCGACGCCGGCTACGGCTACGCCAGCGGCCCGGAGGCCAAGTCCCAATAGGCAATAGACAGAAGCAGATCTGGCAGGAGTCACGTTTTGTCACTAAATCTACATAATTTTTTAGATAATTCCTATGTAAAGAAGCCATATTCTGACGGATTAACTATAGTATTTAAGGTCAACTTTAAATACTGATCCCAATATTGCGGTCAGGTTTCACCCTATTCGTCTAGGCTGCCGCCACCGGCCATCCGCGATCTTCTTCGAAAAAGGAGCCGCCACATGTCCCGCTTGCCACATGTCCCGCAAACGCGCGTGCTGACGGCCTGGCGCCGAACGGCATTGCTGCTGCCCTCCGTTCTCCTGGCGCTGGCCATGATGGCCGCCATGGTGCGCGAGCCCCTAGCAGACAAGGGCCAGGAGGCCGCGGATTTCGTGCGCGGCTTCAGCGATCAGGCGATCGCCATGCTGACCGACGACTCTCTGGACCAGGAGGCCCGCATCGGGAAGTTCCGGCGGCTCCTGACCTCGGGCTTCCACCTCGAGGTGATCGGCAGGTTCGTCCTCGGGCGCCACTGGCGCCGCGCCAGCGAGGCGGAACGGGCCGAGTTCGCCCAGCTATTCGAGGACTACCTGGTCGACAGCTATGCCCAGAAACTGGGCGAATACGGCGGCGAGCAACTCGTGGTCCACGGCGGCCGGCCGAAAGGCAAGTCCGGCGCCATCGTGAGCAGCCGCGTCGTCCCTCCCGAGGGTGCGCCGTTTCAAGTCGAGTGGCGTCTGCGCCGCGCAAGCACTGGCTGGCGGATCATCGATGTCGTGGTTGAAGGTGTCAGCATGGCGGTGACCCATCGCTCCGAGTTCTCCTCGGTCATAGCCAGCCGCGGCGGCAACGTCGGCGGTCTCCTCGACGCTCTGCGCAGCCAAATCGAGCGACCGAACGCGGTTGCGGCCGCCGGCAGCGACGAGGCGAGCTGAGCTTTCTCGACAACGCGGCGATCGGCCGGCCGGAAGCTTTTTCTTCAGACGTGCGAATCGGATAACGTACGGGCAAAGCTGGGTCCGGCCGCTGGGGCCGACCACTGGGTTGGACACCAGAATCACGTCGGGGACGCGAAGCGCATGGCGGCGCACTCATCGAAGAAGGCGGTCTATGCCGCGCTTGCGGGCAATAGTCTGATCGCCATCACCAAGTTCGCCGCGGCAGCCTATACGGGCAGCTCGGCCATGCTGAGCGAGGCGATCCACTCGCTGGTGGATACCGGCAACCAGGGCCTGCTGCTCCACGGCATGCGCCGCTCCGAGCAACCGGCCGACGCGCGCCATCCCTTCGGATACGGCATGGAGCTCTATTTTTGGGCCTTCATCGTCGCCATTCTGATTTTCGCGGTGGGCGCTGGCGTGTCGCTCTACGAGGGCGTCGTCAAGCTGCAGGACCCGCATCCCGTCACCAGCCCGTTCGTGAACTACGGCGTGCTCGCACTCGCGATGGTGTTCGAGGGCGGCGCCTGGTGGATTGCCTTCGGCGAATTCCGCCGCTCCAAGGGCCCCCTGGGCTATTTCGCGGCCGTGCGAGAGAGCAAGGACCCGGCGATCTTCACCGTGCTGTTCGAGGATAGCGCGGCCATGCTCGGCCTCGTCGTCGCCTTCGTGGCGCTCGCCCTGGGCCAGGCGACCGGCATCGAGGAGTTCGACGCCATCGGCTCGATCCTGATCGGGGTGATCCTGGCCGTCACCGCGGCTTTGCTGGCCTACGAGAGCAAGGCGCTTTTGATCGGCGAAAGCGCCACCGCGCGGGTCACCGAGGGCGTACGTGAGCTGGCAGCGGCGCAATGGGGCGTAGCCAGGGTCAACGAACTCCTGACCATGCACCTGGCGCCGCAACAGGTGCTGGTCAATCTCAGCCTCGACTTCGAGGGCAATCTCACCTCGGACGAGGTCGAGATGGTGGTGACCCGCTTGGAGACGCGGATGCGCGAGGCCTTCCCGGAGGTCACGCGGGTCTTCATCGAAGCCCAGAGCCGGGTGGCCCACGCCCGCCAAGCGCAGGCCGATGCCGCCGATTCTTCCGGGGATGACTCCACGGCGCCGGGCGGCGATTCCTAGGCCGGTTTCGCAAAGCGGGAAACTGCACTAGCCTGCCCTCTACGAGAAAGGCAGCGCGGGGATGATCGACCTTTACACATGGGGCACGCCGAACGGGCGCAAGGTCTCCATCATGCTGGAGGAAGTGGGTCTCCCCTACCGGGTTCACGCGGTCAACATCGGCGCGGGCGAACAGTTCGAGGCTGCGTTCCTGGAGATCAGCCCCGGCGGCAAGATCCCCGCCATCGTCGACCAGGAAACCGGCACCACGATGATGCAATCGGGCGCCATCCTGCTCTATCTCGCGGAGAAGACGGGCCGCCTCCTGCCCGACGACAAAGGCGCCCGCTGGCAGGTTATGGAGTGGCTGATGTGGCAAATGGGCGACCTCGGGCCGATGCTGGGCCAGGCGCATTATTTCCTCAAGTTCAACCCGGGCAAGGTACCCGATGCCGAGGAACGCTATCACAGCATCGCGGAAAAACTTTACGGCGTACTCGACCGGCATTTGGAAGGGCGCGATTTTATGGTGGGGGACTATTCGGTGGCGGATGTCGCGACCTGGCCATGGGTCTCGCGCTTCGAATGGCACCAGGTCGAGATCGCCGATTACCCCAACGTCACACGCTGGTATCGCGCGATCGCCGCGCGGCCGGCGGTTCAGGCCGGCTATCATCGGCCCGAGAAGATCAACGAGGTCCCCATGCCATAGGCTGGATGGGCCTTCTTTTCGTCTTGCCCCGGTGGCAGAGATCTTCCACCCCAAAAGGCGGTTTCAATAGAATACCGACGCAGGACCAGTAGCGAACCCTATTGCGCCGATTGGAGGCTACAGCGTGGAAGTCTCCGGCATGCACCGCCGGCTCGCCGCCATCCTGACCGCCGACGTGGCCGGGCACAGTAGGCTCATGGGCGAAGACCAAGCCGGGACGCTCGAGCGCGTCCGGCGGCTCCGCGAGGAACTGATCGAGCCGGAGGTCGTGGCCTACGAGGGGCGCATCGTCAAGTTCACGGGTGACGGCCTGCTGGCCGAGTTCGTCAGCGCGGTCGAGGCCGTGAGCTGTGCGGTGAAGATCCAGCGCGCGCACGCCGAACCGGAAAGCGAACCAGGCGGGCAACCGCCCCTGCAGCTTCGCATCGGCGTGAACCTGGGCGATGTCTACGCAGAGGGCGGCGACATCTACGGCGACGGGGTGGATATCGCGGCCCGCTTGGCGGGCCTGGCGGATCCCGGCGGCATCTGCATCAACCGCACCGTCCTCGGTCAGGTCAGGGGCCGGACCGACCTCGCCTTCGATGACTTGGGCGAGATCGAAGTCGAGAACATTCCCCAGCCGGTGCATGTGTTCCGGGTGCTGCTCGATCCGAATGCGGCGGCGCGTAAAGCCTTGGCTGTCAGCCGGAAGCCGTGGTACCGCCAGTGGCAGGCGCTCGCGCTCGGCGTCGCGGCGATTGCGTTCCTGGCGAGCGCGGGCCTCTGGCTGTTCGCGCGCGGGCCGGTCATCGAGCCGGCCTCGCCCGGGCGCATGGCTTTCCCGCTGCCCGACAAGCCCTCACTCGCGATTCTGCCGTTCGACAACCTGTCCGACGAACCGTCCCAGGAGCACTTCGCCGACGGCATGACCGATGATCTGATCACGGATTTGTCCAAGGTGGCGGAGCTCTTCGTCATCGCCCGCAACTCGACCTTTATCTACAAGGGCCAAGCGGCGCCGATCCGCCAAGTCGCCGAGGACCTGGGCGTGCGCTACGTGATCGAGGGCAGCGTGCGCCGCGCCGGCGACACGATCCGAGTAAACGCCCAGTTGACCGACGCGACCACGGGCGGCCCTGTTTGGGCGGAACGCTTCGACGGCGGCGTTGCCGACATCTTCGCCGCGCAGGGCAGTTTCGTGCGCCAAATCACCAAGGCCTTGGCGGTCGATCTGGCGCCACGCGAAGCTCAGCTCATCGCACAAGGCCAGACCGAAAACGTAGAGGCTTGGGAAGCTTTTCAGAAGGGCCGGGCGCTCTATCTCAACTTCAATGCCGAAGATAACGCCAAGGCCGTTCCCCACCTCGAAAAAGCGATCGAGCTCGACCCGGAGTACGGACTCGCTTACGCAGCCCTCAGCCTTGCCTATTACCGTGCCGCCGAATGGGCTTGGGCGCAGAAATTGACGATGAGCTTCTTGGATGCCTGGGCATTGGGGCAGTATTACCTCGAGCAAGCCATGCTCTATCCGACATCCCTCGCCCATGTCGCGGCGGCGATGGATCACGTCTGGCACGGGCGCGCCGACGCGGCGTTCAACGAGGCCCTGCATGCCATGGTCCTGGACCGCAACGATCCCGAGGCGCATCTCGCGCTGGCCTGGGCGATGATCACATCCGGGCGCTTGGAAGACGGAATCGAGTCGGTCGAGACTGCGATGCGCCTTAACCCGACTCACCCGGCCCACTACGATCTGGCGCGCGCGATGGCCTACTTTGCGATGGCCGAATTCGAGCGGGCCGCGGAGGTGTTGACGGCCGCCGCCGAGCGCAATCCTGGCGCCATCGAGCTGACGCCGCCTCTGGCCGCCAGCTATGCCTACCTGGGACGCAGGGAGGACGCGCGCGCGGCTCTCTCATCCTGGAAATCCGGGGCAAGTCAGTTGGAGCTGCAGACCTTCCCGGATATCTACCGCTTTCCCATTCATTGGGCGGAAGACCACGGAGGTGTACGAGGCCGCCTGTTCGACGGGCTGAGGGTCGCGGCCTTGCCGCTGGACGAGGACATCCCGAAACTCCTTGGCGATTTGAACGATGAAAGCTTTCTGGTGCGTATGGGCGCGACAAAGAAGCTCGGCTGGTTCAGGGACCAGGCCAAGGCCGCGGTTCCGCAACTCGTCTCCGCGTTGGCGGACGAGCACGCCGACGTGCGCAAGGAAGCGGCCCTGACCTTGGGCAAGATCGGCCCCGCGGCGAAAGCCGCAATCCCGGCGCTCGAAGCGGTAAAGCGGGAAAGCAGCCTCGGGCTTTTCGCCGAGGAGGCGCTGAAGGAGATTCGCGGCGAGTAATAGCAGAGGAGCTCGCCTTGCGGGGACTCCGGCGATTTGTTAGGCAGGGCCGCATTCGTGATACTGCGGAAATCGAGGATCGAAACCGGTGTCACCGCCCTTTCATCAAGAGGCCGACTCCCCGGCTGCGCGACGCGCCGGCGCGGTCCTTAGCGTCGACCTCGACGCGCTGGCCGAGAATTTCGGCATCCTGGCGGGCCACGCGGCGAGCGGTATCGGCTGCGCCGCCGTGGTCAAGGCTGACGCCTACGGGCTCGGGATCGATCGCGTGGCGCCGGCCCTCTTCGCCGCGGGATGCCGGCGGTTCTTCGTCGCCCAGCTCGACGAGGGGATCGAATTGCGCGGCCTGCTGCCGCAGGCGGAGATCCATGTGCTGGGGGGACTGCTGCCGGGGCTCGAGAACGACTTCCTGGCCCACCGGCTGATACCGACCCTCAATTCCCTCGGCGAGATCGAGACCTGGGCCGGACATACCAGCCGCCTGGGCGAAGCGCTTGGCGCCGACCTGCACGTCGACACCGGCATGCGGCGGCTCGGCCTGCCGCCCGACGAGCTCGACCGGCTGGCCGGCGAACCGGACCGATTGGCCGGGATCGAGCTCTCGCTGCTGATCAGCCACCTGGCCTGCGCCGAAGAGCGCGACCATCCGCTGAACGCCCGGCAGCTCGCGGATTTCCGCCGGGCCCGCGACCGGCTGCCCCCGTGCCCCGCGTCGTTCGCCAACTCGTCGGGCATCTTCCTCGGGCCGGACTATCACTTCGACCTGCTGCGCCCGGGTGTGGCGCTCTATGGCGCCAACCCGACGCCGGGCCGCGAGAACCCCATGCGCCCTGTGGTGCGCCTGCAGGCCCGCATTTGGCAGATCCGCGACGCCCGGCCCGGCGAGACGGTCGGCTACGGCGCCGCCTACGAGGTGAGCCGGCCGACACGCATCGCCACCGTGGCGCTCGGCTATGGCGACGGCTATCCGCGCGCCCTCGGCAACCGCGGCCACGTCCTGGTGGACGGCCACGCGGTGGCGGTGATCGGCCATATTTCGATGGACTCCACCGCCGTCGACGTGAGCGGGCTGCCGGAGAGCCGGGTTCGCCCCGGCATGATGGTGGACGTGATCGGACCCGACAATTCGATCGACGCGGTCGCGGCCGCGGCCGGCACCGTCGCCTATGAGCTGCTGACCCATCTCGGCCGGCGCTACCACCGGGCCTACAGCGGCGGCTGAGCCGGTTAAGCGCCACCACCTATGGCGCCATGGGCCTCCTCGGCCGCCTTGATGCCCGAGAGATAGGCCCCATGGGCCGTGGCGAAAAACTCGCTCGATGTGGCCTCGCCGGCAAAGTACAGCCGCCCGTCGATCGCCTCGGCCAGCCGCGCACGCTGGCCCGCGGCGCCCGGCCGCGCGGCGGAGTAGGCGCCCTTGACCCAGGGATCGCCGCGCCAGGCGGTCACGAGATGACGAACCACGTGCTTGGTGATGCTCGATCCATAGGCTTTCTTCAGGTTTTCCTTGGCCAAATCGGCGGAGGCCTCCACCCCCGCCCGCTCCAGCCAGTCGGCGAAACGGCCGCCGGTCATGGCGTGGACGTAGTCATAGCCGAACGGCCTAATTTCGAACGACATGGGCTCGCTGTCGGAAGAGAGCACCATCGTGCCGCGAGGATGGTCGTCCCCGAACACATTGCGGTCGAACTGGATACCGATCCGGTTGTGGCAGCCCAGCGGCAGGTCGGCGATGGCTTGCTGTTTCCAGTCCGGCAGGTCGGGCGTGAAGCGGATATCGCCGCCACCGAGGATTCCGGTCGAGACCGCGACGATCGCCGCCTTGGCCGTGACGGCGCCTTTCTGCGTCGCGATGCGGATTTCCTTGCCGCTCAAGTCTATGCCCGAGACCGCCGCGTTCAATTCAACCGGCAATCCCTCGCTTAGGCGGGCAATGAGCGTGCCGTAGCCCTCCTTCAGCGGCCAGTCTTCCCCGGTATCGCGGTAATTACAGAG
The DNA here is from genome assembly GCA_030598385.1 of Alphaproteobacteria bacterium. Lineage (GTDB taxonomy): Bacteria > Pseudomonadota > Alphaproteobacteria > Kiloniellales > JAKSDN01 > CALJXB01. Next base: position 7,629 of record JAUVQB010000048.1, read on the forward strand.
GTCGACGGCGGAGGCCTGGTCGGAATCGACCGAAGTGTTCAGCGAGATCCAATAGTCGAAAGGTCGCGCCCATGGGCTGTCCCGCTCGACTACGTCGGCCACCGAGACGTCCCGCCCGGCGGCGTGCGCCTTGCCGAGCGCCGCATAACTCCGCTCGAAGAAGCCGTCGCAGTCCTTGGCCTCGGTGCCGGCGGTCCAGTCCGCCGCGAAATGCAGGCTGCGATCGAAGGTGCCCTTGCGGTAAGTGAAGCCGGCCGCGTCGGCCATGGCGACGAAGGGGTTGAGGCTCGCCGAGTGCAGCCAATGGCAGCCCAGGTCGAAGGGAACGCCAGGCGCGATCTCCTCCGTATAGCCGCGGCCGCCGACCCGGTGCGCGGCCTCGAGCACGGCGAACGACGCGCCCAGCTCCTTGAGCCGGCGCCCGGCGCCGAGGCCGGCGGCGCCCGCGCCGATCACGGCGATGTCGGCGGAGGA
>JAUVQB010000350.1 GCA_030598385.1 Alphaproteobacteria bacterium
AGCCGTGCGACTCGCTTGCCGAGGTCGCCTAAATCGCCCCGGATCTGCCGCGCGACCACCTGCTGGTCTTGAAGCTCTGCGGGCGCGGCGTCTTGGAAGTCTTCACCGTCGCCGACGCCCTAGGGGTGACGTTATGAGGGGGGGTGACGTTATGAGGGGGGTGACGCTATGAGCGGGGCGGTCGCCGAGACGCCCGCGGCGGAGGCCCGGCGCGGCCCGGATTCCGGGCGCATCGCGGCGCGTTTCCAGGCGCTCGCCCAGGCGGGGCGCGGCGGGCTGGTCACCTACCTCATGGCCGGGGATCCGGATCGCGAGACCTGGGCCGGCATCCTCGACGGCCTGCCGGCGGCCGGCGCCGATCTGATCGAGATCGGCATGCCGTTCACCGACCCCATGGCCGACGGGCCGGCAATCCAGGAGGCCGGTCAGCGGGCCCTGAGGCACGGCATCAAGCTCCGGGAGGTCCTCGCCTCGGTGGCGGCGTTCCGAGCCAAGGACGCGCTGACGCCGGTCGTGCTCATGGGCTACTACAACCCGATCTACTCCTTCGGCGTCGAGGCCTTCCTCGCCGAGGTGAAGCGCGCCGGGGTCGACGGGCTAATTATCGTCGACCTGCCGCCGGAGGAGGACGAGGAACTCTGCCTGCCGGCGCTGGCGGCGGGCGTCAACTTCATCCGACTGGCCACGCCGACCACCGACCGAGCGCGCGCACCAAAGGTGCTCGCCAACACCAGCGGGTTCCTATATTACGTCTCCATTACCGGCATCACCGGCACCCGCTCCGCGGCTGCCGAAGAAGTCGGCAAGCAGGTCGATTTCCTGCGCGGCCACACCGACCTGCCGATCGCCGTGGGATTCGGCATCAAGACGCCGGCGCAGGCCGCCGAGATCGCCACCGTGGCAGACGCCGCCGTGGTCGGCTCGGCTCTGGTGGACCGGGTCAAGGCCAACCTGGGCCCCGATGGCCGGCCCGCGGCGGGGTTGGTTGACGATGTCCTCGGATTCGTCGGGCAACTGGCCGAGGGCGTGCGTGCGGCCCGCCGTTAGGCACCTCCGGCTCGGTTGCCGAGGCACAGGATCGCGTAAGGCATGAACTGGATCTCCAACTTCGTCCGCCCCAAGATCCGCGCCCTGGTCCAGAAGACCGAGGTTCCCGAAAACCTCTGGCTGAAGTGCGACGCCTGCGGCGCGATGATCTTCCACCGCGAACTGGAGGCAAGCCACCGGGTCTGCCCGCACTGCAGCCACCACATGCGGATCGGCCCCAAGGAACGCCTGGCGCTGCTATTCGACGAGGGCGAGTTCAACCGCATCGAGCTGCCCGAGGCGCCGAGCGACCCGCTCAAGTTCCGTGATCGCCGGCGCTATTCGGAGCGTCTCAAGGAGGCGCAAAGCAAGACCGGCGACAAGGACGCGATCGTGGTGGCCCACGGCACCCTGGGCGGCAAGCCCCTGGTGGCCGCCGTCTTCAACTTCGCCTTCATGGGCGGTTCCATGGGCATTGCCGTGGGCGAAGCGCTGCTCGCCGCCGCCCGCCTGGCGGTCCTGCAGGAATCCGCGCTCCTGGTCGTGCCCTCCTCCGGCGGCGCCCGCATGCAAGAGGGTATCCTGTCGCTGATGCAGATGCCGCGCACGGTCATCGCCGTCGACATGGTCAAGGACGCCGGCCTGCCATATCTGGTGTTGCTGACGGATCCGACAACCGGCGGCGTCTCGGCCTCGTTCGCCATGCTGGGCGATATCACCATCGCCGAGCCCGGCGCGGTGATCGGCTTTGCCGGCGCACGGGTCATCGAGGAGACCATTCGCGAGACCCTGCCGGAGGGCTTCCAGCGCTCGGAGTACCTGCTCGAGCACGGCATGATCGACATGGTGGCCCAGCGGCGCGAGCTGCGCGGCATACTGGCGCGCATCCTCACCCTCTTGAGCGAAAAGACGCCGGCCGTGGAAGTGGACCCGCTGCCGGCCGACGAAAATCAAGCCAGCGAGGCTCCAACGGGCAAGCAAGAGCGTGCAGAAGAGCCCCAGGACAAAGCCGCCGAGTGACGCGATCCTCGAGCGGATGAACCGCCTTCATCCGAAAATGATCGACCTCTCGCTCGGTCGAATCGAGCGATTGCTGGCACGCCTCGGCCATCCGGAAAGGGCCCTGCCGCCGGTGGTCCACGTCGCCGGCACCAACGGCAAGGGCTCGGTGATCGCCTATCTGGCGGCCATGTTGCAGGCCGGAGAGCGTACGGTGCATGCGTACACATCTCCTCATTTGGTGCGATTTCACGAACGCATCGCGCTTTCCGGCCGGCCGATCGCCGAGAACCGGCTGAGCGCCCTCCTCTCGGAATGCGAAGACGCCAATGGGGGCGAGGCGATCACCTTCTTCGAGATTACGACGGCAGCCGCCATGCTCGCCTACAGCCGTACGCCGGCCGATGTACTGCTGCTGGAAACCGGCCTCGGCGGGCGGCTCGATGCGACCAATGTCATCGATGCCCCGCGGCTCAGCGTGATCACGCCGGTCTCGATCGACCATGTCCACTATCTCGGCGACGACCTGGCCGGCATCGCCGCCGAAAAGGCCGGCATCCTGAAACCAGGCGTAC
>JAUVQB010000452.1 GCA_030598385.1 Alphaproteobacteria bacterium
AGTTCGAGACCCCGATCGACGAGGAGGACGCCCGCGATGCGCTCCGCGGTCAGCCCGGCGTGACGGTGATCGACCACCGCTTGGACGAAGGCTATGTCACGCCCGCCGATGCGGCCGGCGAGGACGCGATCTTCGTAAGCCGCCTCAGGACCGATCCCACGGTGGACAACGGCCTCTCCATGTGGGTGGTCTCGGATAATTTGCGCAAAGGCGCCGCGCTCAACGCGGTGCAGATCGCCGAGTGCCTGGTCGAGGACTATCTGGAATGAGCGTGTCGTAATAATATCGGCCACGGTACGCCGGAGGAGGTTAGCGCGATGTTGGAAGTCTGGGGGCGGCGTAATTCAAGCAACGTGATCGTGGTCATGTGGGCGATCGGCGAAATGAACTTACCCCATCGGCGCCACGATGTGGGCGGGTCGTTCGGCGGCCTCGACCGGCCTGACTATCTGGCGATGAACCCCAACGGGCGGGTCCCCACCATCAACGACGAGGGTTTCGTTCTGTGGGAATCGAACGCCATCGTGCGCTATCTCACCCGGCGCTACGGCCAGGGCAGCCTGCTTCCGGACAGCGAGTCTGAGTGCGCGATTGCCGATCAATGGATGGAATGGGGCAAGACGACGCCCTATCCGCCGTGCATCGAGCTGTTTTGGGCCACGGTGCGCACCGAGCCGATCTGTCGCAATGCCGATCTCATCGCGGCCCGTAGCGAGTCGCTGGCCGAGGCGCTGAAGATTCTCGACACGCACCTCGCCAATCGGGCCTACATCGCGGGCGATCGCTTGACGATGGCGGATATCCCCTTCGGCCCGATGGCCTATCGCTATTTCAATCTGGACGTTGCGCGGCCCGAGCTGCCGAACGTGACGGCCTGGTACGAGCGGCTGTGCGACCGGCCGGCCTTCCAGGAACATGCGATGATCCCGTTCGGCCGCAATCCCGCGGAATGGTACGTTCTCGAGCGCGAATCGGTTTCCTAAACCCGTCAGCCAACCGGTTCCGCCGCGAATAGGCGGTCGGGGTGGATCAGCTTATCCTGGGTGGCGATCAACTGGAGCTCGCGGCTGCCGGCCGCGTGGGTCGCCTCGATCAACGCGTAGGTCGCCGCCGCCGCCTTGGTTGCCGCCTCCGATACCCGGGTGGGCCCGTCGCGGGCAAGCAGGTAGTGGCCGAGGAAGAGGGCCGCAACCGTATCGCCGGCCCCGTTGACCGGCGGGCTCATGTCCAGCCACGGCGTCACGACGCGCCACGCCCCGGCCCCGGTCACCGCCAGCAGGCCGATGCTCTGGGGCTCGCTCTCCGGGAAGCGCAGGGACGTGACCAGCACGATCTCCGGCCCTAAGGCCCTGAGATCCTGGGCGGCGGCAAGGACCGCCGCGCTCGATTCGATGGGCCGGCCGGTGAGCTGCGCCAGCTCGAACAGGTTCGGCGTTACGATGCGGGCGCGGGGAACGGCGCGGTCCCTGAAGAACGCCGCGACCTCCTCGGGCACGTAAAGACCTCGGCCGTGGTCGCCCATGACGGGATCGCAAACGAAAAAAGCCCCCGGATTGCAACGCTGGGCGCGGTCGACGGCGCCGAGCACCTCTTCGCCGACCGCCGCCGATCGGAGGTAGCCCGACAACACCGCCCGGCAGTCGGCCAAGGCGCCCACCTCCTCCAGGCCCCGCACCAACTCGGCGATATGTTCGGCCTCGAAGCTGCGGCCGCGCCAGCCGGCGTAGCCGGTGTGGTTCGACAGTTGGACCGTCATCACCGGCCAGACCTCGAGACCCAGGCGCTGCAGGGCGAACACGGCCGCCGCGTTGCCGACGTGGCCATAGGCGACGTGGGACTGGATGGAGAGAATGCTCATGGCGTTAGTCAATTCTTGGTCTCG
>JAUVQB010000297.1 GCA_030598385.1 Alphaproteobacteria bacterium
AAGGGCGTGCGTTGCCCGATGGAGCTCAGCACCTATTTCCGCATCAATGCGGCCAATACCGGACAGTTCGAGCGCACGCTCATCATCGCCGACGAGGGCTCCTATGTGAGCTATCTGGAAGGTTGCACCGCGCCGATGCGCGACGAACACCAGTTGCACGCGGCCGTGGTCGAACTGGTCGCCCTGAAGGATGCGGAGATCAAGTATTCCACGGTGCAGAACTGGTATCCCGGCGACGAGGAAGGCCGCGGCGGCATTTTCAACTTCGTCACCAAGCGCGGCGCCTGCCGCGGCGACAACTCGAAGATCTCCTGGACCCAAGTGGAGACGGGCTCGGCCATCACCTGGAAGTACCCGAGCTGCATCCTGCAGGGCGACAATTCGGTCGGCGAGTTCTATTCGATCGCCATCACCAACAATATGCAGCAGGCCGATACCGGCACCAAGATGATCCACCTGGGCAAGAACACCCGCTCGCGCATCATCGCCAAGGGCATCGCGGCCGGGCGCTCCAACAGCACTTACCGGGGCCTGGTCAAGATTTCGCCCAAGGCCCACGGCGCGCGCAACCACACCCAGTGCGATTCCCTGCTCATCGGCGAGCGCTGCGGCGCCCACACCGTGCCCTATATCGAGAGCAAGAACCGCAGCGCCCGGGTCGAGCACGAGGCGACCACCTCGAAGATCAGCGAGGACCAGCTTTTCTACTGCCGCCAGCGCGGCATCGGCGAGGAGGCGGCCGTCGCCCTGGTGGTCAACGGCTTCTGCCGCGAGGTCCTGCAGCAGTTGCCCATGGAGTTCGCCGTCGAGGCGCAGAAGCTGGTCGGCATCAGCCTCGAAGGCAGCGTTGGATAAGCTGCACATCATCAGAAACAGAGAGATATTGAGGGTATTGAGGGCGCATGCTTGAAATCACGAACCTGCACGCCACCGTCGACGGCAAGGCCATCTTGAAGGGGATCGATCTCTCGATCCGGCCGGGCGAGGTGCACGCCATGATGGGGCCCAACGGCTCCGGCAAGTCGACCCTCGCCTACATCCTGACCGGGCGCGACGGCTACGAGGTGACCGAGGGCGAGATCCGCTACGAGGGCCGCGACCTACTGGAAATGGCGCCGGAGGAGCGCGCCGCCGAAGGCCTGTTCCTGGCCTTTCAGTACCCGGTCGAGATTCCCGGCGTGCCCAACACCACCTTCCTCAAGGAAGCCCTCAACGCCGGGCGCAAGCACCGCGGCGAGGGCCCGCTCGACGCCATGCAGTTCCTCAAGCTGATCCGGCAGAAGACGCAAGACCTCGGCATGTCGGACGAGATGCTGAAACGTTCGGTCAACGTCGGCTTTTCCGGCGGCGAGAAGAAGCGCAACGAGATTCTGCAGATGGCGATCCTGGAGCCCAAGCTCGCGGTGCTCGACGAGACCGACAGCGGGCTCGACATCGACGCCCTCAAGATCGTGGCCGACGGCGTCAACGCCCTGCGCGGGCCCGAGCGCTCGATGCTGGTGATCACCCACTATCAACGGCTGCTGAACTACATCGTGCCCGACAAGGTACACGTCCTGGCCCAGGGGCGCATCGCGCGCACCGGCGGGCCGGAGCTGGCCGAGGAACTGGAAGCCAAGGGCTACGCCGAATTCACCACGGCGGCGGCCTGAGCGGCGTAGGCGATCGAGCGATGCTGAACGGAAACTCAGGCGCGACCGACTTCGAAGCGGTCTTCACCGACCGCCGCGCGAGCCTGCCCGGCGCCGACCTCGCCTGGCTCACCGAACTGCGCGAGTCCGGCATCAACCAGTTCCGCCGGCAAGGCCTGCCAACACCCCGGACCGAGGCCTGGAAGTACACCAACCTGCGCCCCTTGCAGAAAGTCGCCTTCGCCGCGGCGCCTGACGCCGCCGCAGCGCGGCCGGCGGGGCTGGACAAGGCCCCGTCGCTTCTGCCGTCCGGCGAGCATGTGCGGCGCCTGGTGTTGACCGAAGGGCGGTTCGACCCAGCGCTTTCGAGCATCGGCGACCTGCCGCCCGGCGTCACCCTGGAGCCCCTGGCTCAAGCGATCCGCCGCGACCCCGGCGGCCTGCAGTCCTATCTCGGCCGCATCGCCCATCCGGTCGGACAGCCCATGCTGGCGCTCAACACCGCCCTGATGGAAGACGGCGTGGTGCTGCGGGTCGGCCGCGGCGCGGTCTTGAGCGAACCGGTCGAGGTGCTCCATCTGGGCGGCCTCAGCGATCGGGCCGTCGCCTATCACCCGCGCCTCCTGGTGCTGCTCGAGGCCGACAGCCGGGCCGTGCTGGTGGAGAATTTCGTCGGCCTGGGCGATGCAAGCTACTTCGCCAACGCGGTCACCGAGATCCGCGTCGCCGAGGGCGCCCGGCTCGACCATATCAAGGTGCAGGCCGAGGGTGCTGCCGCGACCCACCTGGCCTCCTGCCACGTCTGGCTCGACCGCCAGGCCACCTTCATCGGCTTTTCCCTGGCGCTCGGCGCCCAGTTGTCGCGCAACGAAGTCCATGTGCGCCTGGAGGGCGAAGGCGCGCGCTGCCGCGTCAATGGGGCTTACCTGATGCGCGGCAAGCAGCATTGCGACAACACCACGCTGATCGAGCATCTCAAGCCGGAAACTTCCTGCCGCGAGGTCTTCAAGGGCGTCCTGGACGACCAGTCGCGCGGCGTCTTCCAAGGCCGCATCATGGTGCACCGGGGCGCCGACAAGACCGACGGCCATCAGCTCTCCAAGGCTCTGCTGCTGTCCGACCGGGCGGAGATCGACGCCAAGCCGGAGCTGGAGATCTACGCCGACGACGTGAAATGCAGCCACGGGGCGACCGTGGGCGATATCGACGAGCAAGCCCTGTTCTATCTGAGGGCCCGCGGCATCCCCGAGGCGCGGGCGCGCAGCCTACTCATCCAGGCGTTCCTCGACGAGGCCCTCGACGAGGTCGGCATTCCGGCCTTGCACGAGGCGCTCTTGTCGCGGGTTGCCGACTGGCTGGGTACGGGATAGACGGGCGATCGAGATGAGCGAAACCATGAAAACAGCGGACGTCCTGGAAGGCGC
>JAUVQB010000307.1 GCA_030598385.1 Alphaproteobacteria bacterium
CGGGGAGACGCGCAAGTTGGCCAAAACCAGTCACGCGGCACCCAAACCCCGTGGGCCTGACACCAAGCTGGCCGCCCGCCGATAGGCCGACAAAACGCCTGCCAATTGTATAGTGAAGCAAGTTAGGCGCCGTTTTCCGGCGCCTTTGATCTCATGACCCCAGCTCGTCACCAGCCGGCCTCGCGCGGCCTTAACGCCTGCGCCTGACGCTGGTTTTCCTTAGAGACAATCGAAATGGAAGAGATATGGCCGCGAGCCGGTGGTGTAGCTCTCGAAAACAGTGCCCGCCGTATCCACATCGCGGAGCACCGCAATCTTTCCGTAAAGCGCGCAGTGGGCCTTGGCCTCCCTTTTTGGATTGGCATTGACCCCGACCAGGAAGGTGGCCTCGTTGGCATTGCCCTCGAGGAACTCGACCATGGCCTCATCTTCAGCCGACTTGACACAGCCAGCCAATACGCCAGCGGCCGCCAGCATCAGCCCGGCGCGGCCGAGCACTCGCGCGAATCGCTTCATCTGCACCACCTTTCGATTTGCGGTAATATGCCGGGCTACGGCAAATTGCAACAGGACCTCGGAGCGTGCCGGCAACGGACCAGACCAAAGTCCCCGCCTGGCTCGGCCGCCTGTTATGCTGGCTCGGCGTTCACGACTATCGGCTCGTCGAGTGCATCATAGGTTTCGGCCCCGGCGGCCGGGTAGAGAAGGTGGAGTGCCGCCGCTGTGGTTACACGACCACGCGGCAGGGCAAAGGAGAGGATTGAGCCTATACTGGCGGTCCTTTGGTATTATTCCGACTCGTCCGATTTGCGCTCGAGATCGACCCGACGGGTCGCCTCGCTCGCCTTCAAGCCATAGCCCTTGCGAAGCGCCACGTTGCGCAGCATGACCTCGAGGCAGGTCTTGTCGTCGAAAGTGCCGGTCACCGGCTCGTCGTAACGCGTAGCGAGGGTGTGGAAGAGTTCCCGCTCGTTGGGCGAAAGCTGATCGGCGAGCCCCGACACCTCGTCGAGCAGGGTCTTGATCTCGGCATAGTGCGCCAGATTCACCATGGTCTGTGACCTCCTATCGCAGCAGTCTGCGGCACAATAGTCAGCCTTGCGCCAAACAACGCTCGGCGAGCCAGCGCTCGAAGCGCGCGACGTTGGGCTCCAAGTCCGAGAATCGGCCGGGCCGGGCGAGCGGCGAGGCGAGGCCCGCCTGCTGCTGCTCCAGGACCGCGATGTCCTCGGCGATGGCCACGTCGAGGCGCTCGAAGTAAGCGGCGGAGCGCTCGGCGAAATCGTCGAGCTCGAAGGTCGCGGGCGGAAAGGCGCAGGTCATGTCGACCCAAGTGCGGTCCGGTGCGAGCGGGCTGACCTCATAGACCCAGATGGCCTCGCTGGAGGCGGCGAAGGTCAGATTGGGAAACACCCAGCTATAGCGGGTGCCGCTCCGGTTGCGGCCTTCGAGGCCGGCGATCATGGGAAAGGCCTTGGCGCGGTCGGCCTCGAGCAGGCCGCTGCTGTCGTCGTGGCTGCCGAACTGGGTGACGAACTGGCCGTCCAGCTCTTCCGGCTCGTCCGGCTCGTGATAGATGCCGCCGATCGAGCGCGGGTGGACCGCCTTCAAATGATAGTACTCGTTGAAGACCTCCAGGAAGAGCTTCCAGTTGCACGCCACCTCGAACTCGCGCCGCCGGGCGCTCGCCATCTCGCCGAGCCGCCAGGGTTCGTGAAACCGGGAGAACTCGCCGAGCCAGGCGTCCAAGGCCGGCGCCGCGCCGTCCGGGTTCACGAAGACGAAGCCGTCGCGCTCCCCGAGGCGGAGCGGCACGAGGCCGTAGTCGCCGCGCTCGAAGCCCTCCGCGCGCTCCATGGCCGGCGCGTGAACCAGCGCGCCGTCGAGCCCGTAGACCCAACCGTGGAACGGACAGGTCACGCTCCGGCAGTGGCCCTGTCCCTCGAGCAGCTTGGTGCCCCGGTGCCGGCAGGAATTGGCGAAGGCGCCAAGGCCACCGGACGTGTCGCGCAGGAGGAGGAGCGGCACGCCGGCAATCTCCAGGGCGACATAGTCACCGGCCGCCGCCAGGCGATCGGCGCGGCCGAGCGACGCCCAGGCCGAGCGAAACGCGCACGCCCGTTCGATATCGAAAAAATCTTCGCGGGTGTAGCACCAAGCCGGCAGGGACTCCGCTTGGGACGGCGGTCGCAGCACCCGCTCGAACTCGCCTCTGTCCAAGGTCTCGCCAGCCAAGGTTCACCCCGCCTTCGCGCCGTTTCGGCCAAGATCTTGGACAGGATACGGCGGTCCGGCAAGCCCCTCGAGGCAGTCCTGCGTCTTGGCGCGGATCTGCCGCGAAGCCGTCAGCCGCCGGAGACGTCCCGGAGAGTTTCGAGATAGATGGCCTCATTTCCAGGGGCGAGCCTGACCGCTTCGTTGGCCGCCGCGGCCGCGTCCTTCCTCAGGCCCTTGGCGGCAAGGACATAGGCCAGGTTGTTCCAGGCTTCCGCCCGCTGCGGGCTGGCAACGATCGCCTGCCGGTAGGCGAGCTCGGCGCCCGCCATATCACCGTCGGCGAACCACACGTTGCCGAGGCCCATGAGCGCGGCGAAGCTGCCGGGCCAGCGGACCAGGATGGTAGAATAGGCCGCCGCCGCCTCCGGTCCGCGCCCGACCCGCTCGAGCCCGGCCGCCGCGCGCAGGACGGCGCGCTTGTCCGCATTCACCGGCAATTGGTTCGCCCGCAGCACGGCGAGCGCCCAATGATCGCCCCGCTCCCAGGTACGTTCGAAGGTGTGGAGCGACGTCACCCGCTCGGCCTCGCGTCCCGAGCGCAAGGTGATCTCCTGCCGCTCCAGGTCATAGCCGACCGCGACCGCATAGTGCCATTGGGGATACCAGTCCAAGGCCAGATTCTGGAACACCAGCACGGGGCGGCCGGCGGCGAGCTCGGCCATGACGGCGCGTAGCGAAGGCAGCGGCACCGCCAGGCGTCCCTCGCGTCTGGCCGTTGCGAGGATATCGTTTTGC
>JAUVQB010000395.1 GCA_030598385.1 Alphaproteobacteria bacterium
GCCAGCCCGGCCGCCGCCTGCAACAGCAAGGTGGATTTGCCGATCCCCGGATCGCCACCGATCAGCACCGCCGACCCGGCAACCAGGCCGCTGCCGCAGACCCGGTCGAGCTCGGCGATCCCGGTGGTGCGGCGCGGCAGGCTCTCGGCCGGGCCGTCGAGGGCGTGAAACTCCAGCTTCTGCGCTCTGTTGCCACGGCCGCCACGGCCCAGGCCGCCCGGCGCGGCGCTCGCCGGCGGCTCCTCGATGATGGCGTTCCACGCGCCGCAGGATTCGCAGCGCCCGCTCCATTTGGGCGCAACGGCGCCGCAGGATTGGCAGACATAGTGCGAGGCTTGCTTGGCCACGGCTATTCGACCACTTTGCTGCCCGGGCGGTGCTCGATCATAGCTTGCTAGGCGTTGACCATCGAGGCGATCGGGCCCTCGTCGCGCCCGTGGATGAACTGATCCACGTAGGGGTTGTTCGAATGGTCGATCTCCGCCGTCGGGCCGGCCCAGATGATCTTGCCATCGTACAGCATCGCGATGCGGTCGGCGATCTTGCGGGCGCTCGCCATATCGTGGGTGATCGAAAGGGCCGTGGCGCCGAGCTCGCGCACGCACTTTACGATCAGGTCGTCGATGACGTCGCCCATGATCGGGTCGAGGCCGGTGGTCGGCTCGTCGAAGAAGATGATATCCGGCGAGGTGGCGACGGCCCGGGCCAGGCCCACGCGCTTGCGCATGCCGCCGGAGAGCTCGGCAGGCGACATGTTGCCCACCGCAGGCTCCAGGCCGACCGCGCTTAGCCGTTCGAAGGCGATGTCCCTGGCTTCGCGCCGGTCCATGCCCTGGCCTTGAATCAGCCCGAAGGCCACGTTTTCCCACACCAGCAGGGAATCGAATAGCGCCGCGTTCTGGAACAGCATGCCGAACTTGCGTCGGACCTGCTCGAGGCTCTCTCCGCCGAGGCCGACGACTTCTTCGCCATCGACTTGAATGGAGCCTTCTTCGGGTTGCAGCAGGCCCAGGACGCACTTCAGTGTGACCGACTTGCCGCTGCCGGAACCGCCGATCACGACGACCGACTCGCCGGCGCCCACATCGAGGTCCATGCCGCACAACACCTGCTTGGCGCCGAAGGTCTTGTAGACGTCGCGGATGCGGATCTTCGGCGTCTTGTGGCCACTGGCCGCTGCTGGGGTCCCACCTGTCGAGTCGCCGGGGGTCATCGGGCGAAGAATAGCTCCGTGATCAGGTAGTTGGACGAAAGGATGAGCACCGAGGCCGAGACCACCGCGTTGGTCGTGGCCGTGCCGACGCCTTGCGCGCCGCCGCGCGAGTTGTAGCCGTGATAGCAGCCCATCAAGGTGATCAGGAACCCGAATACCGAGGCCTTCACCAGGCCCGAGATCACGTCGAGCGCCTCCATGAAGTCCCAGGTGTTCTTGAGGTAGAGGCTCGGGTTGAAGCCGAGCTTGAAGACCGAGACGAGATAGCCGCCGAACACGCCTATGATGTCGGCGGTCAGCACCAGGATCGGCAACATGGCGATGCCGGCGATCAGGCGCGGCGCCACGAGATACTTGAAGGGGTTGGTGGCCAGGGTGTCGAGTGCGTCGATCTGCTCGGTCACCCGCATGGTGCCGATCTCCGCCGCCATGGAGGCGCCAACCCGCCCGGCCACCATGAGGCCGGCAAGCACCGGCCCCAGCTCGCGAGTGATGGAGACGACGACCACGTTGGGGATGGCGCTTTCCGCCGAGAAGCGCGCAAAGCCCGTATAGCTCTGCAGCGCCAGCACCATGCCGGTGAAGATGGCCGTGAGGCCGACCACGGGCATTGAGTAATAGCCGATATCGACCATCTGCCGCAGCAACAGGCGCGGATAGAACGGCGGGCGCATGCAGTGCGAGGTCGATATGGCGGTGAACAGCGACAGGCGGCCGACCGTCTCGAGGAAGGCGAGGAAGGTTCGGCCGATCGGCTGCAGGATTGGCATGGTTCAGCTTGGGTTCAGATTGGGCTCAGCTTGCCGGCCGGCCAGCCTGAGCACGGCGGGCAGACGGACGGGCAGACCTGTTGGGGGCTTCGATGCGAACCTGCGGTTTCATCCTCGGGTTCCGGTGAAAGGCCCCGGAGACGGGCTGTGGAGACGGGCGGAGCGGACGGTGACGCCCTCTCCGGTCCGGCCGGGCGAAGGCGGGACTCCACCAATTCCGGCCGGGCGGCGGCCCGCACCTTAGCCAAGGCGCCGGAGGGCGTCAACGCTCGCGGC
>JAUVQB010000265.1 GCA_030598385.1 Alphaproteobacteria bacterium
ACTTCAGCGTCTCCAAGTCGCCGCGCAGGTAGGCCTCGTGCAGCTCGATCATGCCGCAGGGCGCGGTCATGGTCTTATACCAAATCTTGGTGCTACTGACCCATAGGGATCGCCCCTGGGTCGTGTCGGGTAGGAAGCAAGCCGCGGGTCGATCCGGGGGCGATGCGGGACATCTCCGAGGCTTGCTGACGCCCTCCGACGCGCCCCAGGGGCGACAGAACTTGCGTCATTTCAGAGCTTTCGGCTAGGAGCCCGATGCGCGGCGATGCGGGGCATCGGAAGGGTCGGGCGACGCGGTCCGAAAGCTCTGAAATGACGCGAGGTCTGTCGCCCCTGGGGCGCGTCGGAGGGCGTCAGAAAGCCTTGGAGATGTCCCGCATCGCCCCCGGATCGACCCGCGGCTTGCGTCCTGCCCGACACGACCCAGGGGCGATCCCTATGGGTCAGTATCATCAAGATTTGGTATAAGACCATGACCGCGCCCTGCGGCATGATCGAGCTGCACGAGGCCTACCTGCGCGGCGACTTGGAGACGCTGAAGTCGCTGCTCGGCGATCCGCCGGACTTCCCCAACTGCCGTGGCCCGTACGGGGCCGGCGAGATCATCCTGGAATACGCGATCTATCACAGCCCGCTCGGCTTCATCCGCCGCCTGCTGGAGCTCGGAGCCGATCCCAACTACGCGGACCATGCCGGGTTTCCGTCGCTGATCGCCGCGCTCTCCTGCGGCGAGCGCAGGGACATGTGCGAGGTCCTGGAGCTGCTGCTTGCCCACGGCGCCGATCTCCAACAACGCGGGACGAACGACTACACCCCGCTGCACACCGCCGTGGGCCGGCAGGATGTGAAGGCGATCGAACTGCTGCTCCGCCACGGCGCCGACCCCAATGCGCGCACCCGCATCGACGATTGCGCCACGCCGTTGGAGGAAGCGGAGATCCTCGGCCTCGCCGACGCCGTCGCGGCGCTGAAGAATGCGGGGGCGGGGTGGGCGGTCAGATCAGACCTGCGAAAGGCGACCGTTAGTGTCCGCGCCAGGCCTCGCGCGCCCTAGCCCCCGATCCGTGTATAGCGCCCATTCTTTGTAAAAAATCGGGATTTTTGCTATAATAGCTTTGGGATGAGGCGTTAACCTTTTGCTTTTACTTTGAAATCGCAAGAAAAGTAGCGATGTCCGGGGGAATTGAGATGAGGGCATATTCGGCGGCGCTTTGCGAATGTGGCAGATGTGAGGAAAGGTTGACCGAGATCCAGACGGCGCTCTCGTTCTGGCAGCAGCGGCTCTATAAGGCCACCACCGACATGCTGCTGGTGGTCTATGCCGATCTTGAGTCAGGGGATGTGGATGCCGCCCAGGACGATGTTCGTACCTTCCTGGAGTTTCTCGGCGAGCGCTTCGAGACCGGCGAGTCCTTGGACTTCGAGACCGAGGGCCACGCCTGAGCGAAACCGCCGACGCCCATCCACCCGCCATCCAAAGTCGGGTGGCGGGCGTTGAAACGGCCGGCTGTCAGGGCCGGCTGTCAGGGGTGGGGATCTTGGTGCCCCCGCCGTTGCAGTTCCCCCATGACTGTGTAATTTGATCGGCCGTCGCCGCGACGATCGGACGGCTGGATGGCCGTCGACCGCGCGACGAGTGAACCGTCGCCGGTTGCGCGCCACAAGCTAGAAGGTAGGGGGAGGCCCGAAATGTCGGCACCGGTTGAACGCGCCCTGCGTGACGTGACTCTCTTCCCGCTGTGGCTGGACAATCCGGCGGCGCCGACGCCCGAACGGCCCCTGATCGGACGCGGCGAGGCCGACCTGGTCATCGTCGGCGGCGGCTTCACGGGGCTCTGGGCGGCGATCCAGGCCAAGGAGGCCGACCCGGGCCGCGACGTCGTTCTGATCGAAGCGGCGAAGGTGGCACATGGCGCCTCCGGCCGCCCCGGCGGCATCGTCTCCACCTCGATCATGCACGGCCTCTCCAACGCCCAGCGCATCTTCCCGGACGATCTCGAGGCGCTCGAACGCCTCGGCCACGACAACGCCAAGGGCTTCGCCGACACGCTGGAGCGCTACGATATCGATGCCGAGATCGAATGGGGCGGGGAACTCACGGTGGCCGTTGATGCCGCTCACTTGCCCGGACTCAAGGAGGAGTTCGAGCTGCATCGGAGGCACGGCTACGACGTGGTCTATCTGGACCGGGACGAAGCCCAGGCCCAGGTCGCCTCGCCGCTCTACCAAGGGGCGGTCTGGTCGCGGTCGAACAGCGGCACGGTTCATCCGGCGAAGCTGGCCTGGGGCCTGAAGGCGGCGGCGCTCAAGCTGGGCGTGCGGCTCTACGAGGATTCGCCCCTGACCCATCTGGAAAGCGACGGGGCTGGGGTGACGGTACGGACCCACGACGGCAGCCTGCGGACGCCCAAGGTGCTGCTGGCGACCAACGCCTTTGCCGCCGGCGACCGTCGCATCAAAAACCGCGTTGCCGCCATCCGCGACCGGATCATCGCCACGGAGCCGCTCACCGACGAGCAGTTGGCGCGGGTCGGATGGGCCGAGCGCCAGGGGGTCTACGACACCCGCACCCAGCTCAACTACACCCGCCTCACCAAGGAAAACCGCATCGTCTTCGGCGGGCGGGTCGGCTACTACTTCGGCAACGACACCGACCCGGCGGCGGATCGCGATGTTCGCACCTACGAACCGCTGGCGAAGGTTTTCTTCGCCACCTTCCCGCAACTCGACGACGTCCGCGTCAGCCACGCCTGGGGCGGGCCGATCGCGCTGACCACGCGGATGGCCGTCCATTTCCAGCGCTATCACGGCGGCAAGGTGATCTATGCCGGCGGCTATTCGGGCTTCGGCGTGTCGGCGAGCCGCTTCGGCGCGCGCCTCGGCCTGGCGCTGCTCGACGACCCGAGCGCGCCGGAGCTCAAGCTGGATTGCGCCGCCACCTTGCCGAACTACATCCCGCCCGAGCCGTTCCGCTGGATCGGCGCCAAGGTCACCATGTACGCCCTCGCCGACGCCGACGAGAAGGGCGGTTGGCGCCGGGCTTGGCTGCGCCTGGTCCACGCCATGGGGTTTCCGCTTTAGCCGGCCCCGTCGCGTCGCGCCAGTTGCTGTCGCAGGCTTTCGATCTCTCGCTCTGTTTGTTCCAGGTCGCGCCGCGTCATTGCGGCGTTCTTTTTGAGGACTCGGGCGCGGGCCTCCAGGGCGTGGGAGTGCCCGCCGAGCCGTTCTAGGGCGTCGCGGGTGCGCCGGCCTTCGTGCAGGAACTCGCCAAGCGCCAGATCG
>JAUVQB010000159.1 GCA_030598385.1 Alphaproteobacteria bacterium
CGGGCGAAGATCGGCGCCAGCTTGGGCTCCCGCGCCCTGAGGGTCTCTTGGTCGAGGATTTCCATCTCGACGCCGCGCCGGCGCTGCAGGTCGATGAGCGGCGCGGCGCGCCTGAACCCGGCTTCGCTCTCGTAGACCATGAGAAAGCCGGTCCTGCGGACCATCGCCTCGGCGCCGGCCTGGCGCAGCAGGGGGTCGAAGTCCAGCAGGGCCTGGTCGAGCAGGCGGGCGAGCGCGATCGAGGCCGCCTCTACCCGCGGCCAGCGGCTCTCCCTGAGAAACCGCGTCAGCCAGGGCACCAGGCGCGGCAGATAGCCCCAGCGGACGCTCAGCGGTCCCAGCGGATCCAGCAGCATGCCAGGCACCCGCCAGACGATGCCCGGCGTCTGGATCGGCACCACCGCCTCGCAGGTGAGCATCGAGCCGTTGCCATATGAAGCCCCCTCGCCCGGCCCCTGCCGATCGATCAGGGTCACGGAATAGCCGTCGCGCTGGAGGAACAGCGCGCAGCACACGCCGATCATGCCGGCCCCGATCACCACCGCCGTGGGGCCATTCCCGGTGTGGCCCGCCGTTTCGGTCATCAGGACGCTTCGACCGGAAAGGTCTCGGCCAACCGTTGTCGGGCTTGCGGTAGGGCGCGGTCTTGGGGGTGGAAGACGTGCCGCTCGAAAAAATAGCCGGTGAGAGCCAGCCCGGCGCCGACCTCCAACGGGCCGCCGCCGCCGCGGCCGGCGAGGAAGCCCGGCAGGGCCAGCAGGCGCTCCCGGTAGGGCTCGCCGGCCGCGAGCGAAACGGCGCGGCCGGTGCGCGGACTCACATAGACGAGCTGATCGTTGTCACCTCCGGCGGCGCAGCCGGTGAGGTCGAGCCCGAAGCCGAGTTCGGCCAAGACCGCCAGCTCCCAGCGGACATAGGCCTCGGCCCAGTGATCGCCCTCCATGGCTTCGAGCAGCGCCAGGAAGCCGTGAAAGCAGGCGGGGTGAGGCTCGCGCTCCGGCAAGGCACGCTCGCTCACGGCCGCCGCCGCCGACAGGGCCGTCAAGCGCTGCGGATCGTCGAACAGCCGCGCCGCGTGGCTGATGAGCGGCTCGCAGGTGAAGCTTCCAAGGTGGTCGGCGAGGCGCGCGCGCCACTGCGCCCGCACCCGATTGCCGGCCTGATAGATCGCTCGGTTTTTCGGGTTCTGCCCGCCGCGCACCAGACCGGCGTGGCGCCCGTGCCCTTCGGTCAAGAGGGTGACCACGGCCGAGGACTCGCCGTGCGGGCGGGCCGAAAGAACGATCGCCTCGTCGTACCATTCCATCGCGTCTCAGGCCTCGTAATCCAGGCCCCAGTGACTGTAGCGCTCCGGGTCTTCGATCCAGTTCCGGCGCACCTTCACGAACAGGAACAGGTGAACCCTACGTCCCAACAACTCCTCAAGTTCTCTTTGAGAGTCGCCTCGTATCTCTTTGATTGATTGCCCTGATTTTCCGAGAACAATAGCCTTTTGAGTGTCCCGCTGGACATAGATCGTCTGCTCGATCTTCACGCTGCCGTCCTCGAAGTCCTGCCAGCGCTCGGTCTCCACGGTGAGCGCGTAGGGCAGTTCCTGATGCAGCCGCTGAAACAGCTTCTCGCGGGTCGTCTCGGCCGCCATGAGGCGCAGCGGCAGATCCGATAGCTGATCCTCGGGATAATGCCAGGGCCCTTCCGGCATGGCGGCAGACAGGAAGGTCCGGAGATCCCCGACCCCGTCGCCGGTCAGCGCCGAGATCATGAAGATGCGGTCGAACAGGCCTTCGGCCTCGAAGGCGGCGGCCAGTTCGAGCAACCGCGGGCGCTTCACGACGTCGACCTTGTTGAGCAAAAGGACGGCGCGGCGGCCAAGGTCTTTCAGGCCGTCGAGGATGAGCCGGCTGTCGGGGTCGATCCCCTTGCGGCCGGCATCGAAGACCAGCGCGACGATATCCGCGTCCCGCGCACCGGACCAGGCCGCCGCGACCATGGCCCGTTCGAGCCGGCGCTTGGGTGCGAAGATGCCCGGCGTATCGACGAAAACGATCTGACTGTCGCCCTCGACGGCGATGCCGCGCAGACGCGACCGCGTGGTCTGGACCTTGCGCGTGACGATGGCGACCTTGGCCCCGACCAGGTTGTTCAGCAGGGTCGACTTGCCGGCATTTGGCGCCCCTAGCAGAGCCACGAAGCCGCAACGCAGCGCGGCGCCGTCGCCGTCACGCGGTTCGTTCATGATGCGGAGCCACCATCGGCCGCGTCCTCCAATTGCGCTAGCAGGGATTCGGCGGCGGCCTGCTCGGCCATTCGTTTGGAGCGACCCTGGGCCGTGACCGAGCGCTGGCCCTCGACCCGCACCTCCACCGTGAAGATGGGTTCGTGGGGCGGCCCTTCGCGCGCGATCTCCTGATAGCTCGGCAAGGGCAAGGCGCGGCCCTGGGCCCATTCCTGGAGCGCCGTCTTGGCGTCCAGGGGCGGCGTCTCCTCGGCTTCCAGATATGGCGTCCAGTAGGGCAGGACGAAGCGCTCCGCCGCGCTCAGCCCGCCGTCCAGATAGAGCGCCCCGATCACCGCCTCGCAGGCGTCGGCCAGGACCGAGGGGGTTTCGGCGCCGCCTTCCTGCTCTCCCGGTCCGAAATCGATGTGGCGGCCAAGCTCGAGCCCGACGGCAACGTCCGCCAAGGTCTCCTTGCGCACCAGCGCCGCCAGCCGGCGCGCCAGGTCGCCCTCCGGCTCCCCGGGGAAGCGCAGGAACAGGAGCTTGGCGATGATCAGCCCGAGCACCCGGTCGCCGAGAAACTCGAGCCGCTCATAACTGATCAGGTCTCCGCCGGGTCCACGCGTTGCGCTCGCGTGGGTCAAGGCGCAACGCAGCAGCTCGGCGTCCTCAAATTCGTGGCCGAGTTGGGCTTTGAGCCGGCCGAGGTTCCGGCTCGTGCCGTCGAGGTCTCCGAGGAGCGCATTGGAGCTGGTTTCACTCACCTTGTACGGGCTCCCGCCCGTGCCGCCGTGGACTGGAAGAGCGCACTAGCTGATTCCGCTGAAGATTCGGCTGAAACGAATGACCCAGGGCCAGCGCCAGATCTGCCACAAGCTGGCAGTATCATCATGTGAGAAAAACAGAAACTCTGCCCGGCCGACCAGATTGTCCAGCGGGACATAGCCGACGTCGTAGAGCACCCGGCTGTCCCGGCTGTTGTCGCGGTTGTCGCCCATGAAGAAAAAGTGCCCCTCGGGAACGAAGTACTCGTTGGTATTGTCCAGATGGTCGTTGTCGCTCGCCTCCCAGATCAAGTGCTGGCGGCCGTTCGGCAGGGTTTCGCGATAGACGTCGAAACTCCTGGCGCTCAAGGTGTCCCGGTCCGTGCTTTCGCCGAGCTTTTCGCGCGTGACCGGCTCGCCGTTGATATGAAGGATACCGCCCACCACTTGAATGCGATCGCCCGGCAGACCGATCAGCCGCTTGATGTAGTCCGTCTCGTTGTCCGACGGCTTCTTGAACACGATGACGTCGCCGCGTTCGGGCTCGTCGCCAAGAATGCGGCCGTCGAACAGCGGCGGGCTCCAGGGAAAGGAATAGCGGCTGTAACCGTAGGAATACTTGGAGACGAAGAGATAATCGCCCACCAGCAAGGTCGGCTTCATCGAGCCCGACGGGATGTTGAAGGGCTCGAAGGCAAAGGTGCGCACGACCAGGGCGATGAGGATTGCGTAAAATACCGTGCGTGCCGTTTCCCACAGCGCGCTTCCCTTACGATGTTCCATCGACTGTTCCAACTGTCTCACCATTCCTTGCGAGGGGACTCAGGGGTCCTGCCGGCCGGCCGCCCGCGGCACCGCTGAGATGATGACGATCGCCTGGGCCAGTGGATAGTCGTCGGTCAGGGTCACATCGATTTGCGCCGTCATACCCTCTGGCGTCATCTCGGCCAAGCGCTTCTTGGCGCCGCCGGTCAAGGCCAGGGTCGGCTTGCCGCTCTTCAGGTTGACCACGCCCATGTGCCGCCAGTGGACGCCGGCCCGCGGCACGCCCGTGCCCAGCGCCTTGGCGCAGGCCTCCTTGGCCGCGAAGCGTTTGGCATAGCTCGCGGCCCGGGCCGCTCGGCGTTCCGATTTCTGCTGCTCCACCTCGGTGAAGACGCGCTCCACGAAGCGGCCGCCGAAGCGCTCCAGGGTCCGTTCGATGCGCCGGATATCGATCAGGTCGTTGCCGATGCCGAGGATCATGGATCCGTGTCAATCCTATATTTTCTGCTGATTACAGTCGATATTGTTGCATTCTTGTCGCATTCAACCGATCACGGCCAGCTCGCCCGCCGCAAGGCGCTCGTGATCGTCCTCACTCGGGAACAAATGGCCGTAAACGTCAAAGGTCATCTGGATCGAGGCATGACCGAGTAGTTGCTGGCACCGCTTCGGCCCAAAGCCTTGGCCGATCAACCAGCTCGCGTAGAAGTGCCGGAGCCCGTGCAGGCCATACTTCTGCCGGCCCTGATCGTCGACCAGGCCACAAGCCTTCTGAATCGACCCTAGGCCGCGCCTGTAGAGGTCGCTGTGGCTCGAGATCTTGCCGGTGCCGGTCGGGAAAACCAGGTCCAGCTCGCTCTGCGGGCAGCGCAGGCGCCACTCGCGAAGGGTGTTGAGCAGCAGCGGCGGCAACGGGATA
>JAUVQB010000222.1 GCA_030598385.1 Alphaproteobacteria bacterium
CGCCGGTCCATGCAGGGCGCGGACCTGGAGGCGCGGGTCGACAAGGTCGCGAAACCCGGCTGGCCGCCCTTCGGCATCGACCTCAAAATCGTCGACGACGCGGGCGAGGTTCTGCCGCACAACGGCGAAGAGTCCGGCGAGCTGCTGGTGCGCGGCCATTGGGTCATCAGCGGCTATTACGAGAATGCGGCAGCCACCGATGCGGCGATGGAGGAGGGCTGGTTCCGCACCGGGGACGTCGCCAACATCGACAGCGACGGCTTCCTGCAGATCACCGACCGGGCCAAGGACCTGATCAAGTCGGGCGGCGAATGGATCTCCTCGATCGATCTCGAGAATGCCGCCATGGGTCATCCCTCCGTGGCCCAGGCGGCGGCCATCGCCATGCCGCATCGCAAGTGGCAGGAACGGCCCATGCTTGTGGTGATCCCGCGCGAGGGTGCAGCGCTCGACAAGGACGAGCTCCTGAGCTTTCTCGCCGACAAGGTGGCGAAGTGGTGGTTGCCCGACGACGTGGTTTTCGTCGACTCCTTGCCCATGACCGCGACCGGCAAGGTCTCCAAGGCCCGCCTGCGCGAACAATTCAAGGGCCACCGACTGCCGAACGCCTGACGTGCCGGGTCACGGTGCGGTGAATTGACCGTGCGGGGCAGAAGGGGCTAGGCTTTCCGCTTCCTGTTTCATTCGGGAGAAAAACCGATGAAGAGGACTCTGACTGCGCTGACCGCTGCGGGTTTCCTGGTCGTCATGGCCGGGCCGGCGCTGGCGGCTGGTGGCTGCGGAAGCTGGGGCTCGCAAAATGTGAGCGTTCCGGATCGAAGCGGCGACCACGTGGCACAGGGCGAGCAATCGCACCCGGTGCCGACCCAAACCGCGAGCACGGAAGAAAAATCCGAGTAACCACGGCAACGCGCGCAGCAAATGGGAGAGGGCCGCCGTCGCACCGGCGGTCTTCTTCGTTTGAGAGCGTTTTGTAAGGCTGCGCCAGCCCACTCCCCCTCCCGTCCACCCAATGCCATTGTACGCTGTGGGTGGACGATAGGGGGAGTGGGCCGGCCCCGTGTCATGAGCGAAGCGGACATACTTTAGTCCTGCGGCGGTTCCTCGCGGGTGATCCCGTCGCGCGCCAGTTCTTCCGACAGCCGGCCCGTGAGCCAGAATCCCAGCATCCGGAAATCGCTGAGGAACGACCAGAGCGGGTAGCGGAAGGTGGCCGGGCGGTTCTTTTCGATGACGGCATGGCCGAGCCAGGCGAAGCCGTAGCCCGCCGCCAGCGCGGCCAACAGGAGCCGCCAATCCCAGGCTACAACGGCTGCCGTCGAGAATCCCAGGCCCAGCGAGGTGCCGAGGAAATGCAGCGCCCGGGTGCCGGCCCGGCGGTGCTCGCCAAGATAAAATGCCCAGAATTCGGTATAGGTTTTCAAGCGTGCGCCTTGGCTCATGGCCGTACTACCCTCACTCGGCCAACCGGCCGTTTGACCTGCGGGGCTATTATAACTAAAGTCCCGGTCCGGCGAGGCCCTTTGGGGTCCCAAGTCGAAGAGTCAACGGGCCGACGAGTCAACGAGGCGATGATGCGGCACGAACCCGGCCGAGTTTCAGAGTTTGACGGCGACCCGCAGCGGCGGGCGGTTCTGCCTTGCGCCCCGAGTTCCAGCATCACCAAGACCATCATGACCACCAAAACGTCCGGGCGGGCGGCCGAGGTGATGTGACCTGAAGACCAAAGGGGTTAGAGATCACCAAGGCCGTCCGATCCGGGCGGCCTTTTTGATTCCGGTCGAAAGGTCGCTTGGAGCGCTGGACGGCGGCAAAATGGGAAGAGAAGATCATGCGTGAGATACGCCTCTTGGGGCCGGGCGACGAGGAGCCCCTGGAATGCTTTCTGGCCGCACACCCTAACGGCGGCCACCTGCTGCGCGCCAATCTGAACCGCGGCGGACTCGAGGACCGCGGGGCGCCCTATCAGGGCACCTACGCAGCGTCATTCAGCCGAGGCGCCGTGACCTCCGTCGCCGCGCACTGCTGGAACGGGATGCTTCTCCTACAGGCCGACGAGGCGGCAGCGGGAGTCGTGCGCGTGGCGCGGCGCGCGCTTGCCGCCTCGGGACGGCGGCTCAGCGGCCTCATCGGTCCTTGGGGCCAGGTCGTCTGGGTGGCCTGGTCGCTGGATCTGCCGCAAGACTCTTCGGGTCTCGACCGGCCGCAGCAGCTCATGACGCTCGACCTGATGGACCTGATCCTTCCCGAACCCCTCGCCCGGGGCGAGTTGGTCTGCCGCCGGGCGCGCAGCTCCGAGCTCGAGCTGCTGTACAACTGGCGCGCCGTTTTCGAGGCCGAGGCCACCGGATTGCGCGACGATCGAAGGTTACGCACGGGCGCGCGGCAGATGATCGACCTGCAGCAGAAGACCGGCGACAATTGGGTGCTCACCCGTGGCGGCCGTTTGGTGGCCGGCTGCACGGTTATCGGCGAGACGGGCGAGGCGGTCCAGATCGGCGGCGTGATCACGCCGAAGGATCGGCGCAACCGGGGCTACGGCCGGGCCGTCGTGGCCGGGGCACTGCGCGATGCGCGAGACCGCGGGCGGGCGAGGGCGCTCTTGATCACCAACAACCCGGCGGCCGAGCGGGCCTACCGGGCCATCGGCTTCGCCGCGAGCGGCGAGGTCGGCTTGGTCATGCTGGATGCCGCCCGACGAGATTCGAAACACGGGCGCGATACTTGCAATTCCGATCGCTACGGCGTAGTGAGCTGCCGCGCCGATCGAGGCGGGAATGACGATGCGGACGGCTCGCCGGGCCGTCTCCAGGTGGGAAGGAGTTGAGTGCGATGAGCTACAGAATCGCGGTCGTTGGCGCCACGGGTGCCGTGGGCCGGGAGATCCTGACCACCCTGGCGGAGCGCGAGTTTCCCGCCAGCGACGTGGCGGCCATCGCCTCCGAGCGTTCGGCCGGCGTCAGCGTGTCGTTTGGCGAGGACGACGAGCTGAAGGTTCAGGACCTCGCCGGGTTCGATTTTCGCGGTATCGACATCGTGCTGTCGTCGCCGGGCGCGAAGGTCTCGGCCGAGCATTCGCCGCGGGCGGCGGCCGCCGGCGCGGTGGTGATCGACAACACCTCGCAGTTCCGCATGGACCCGGACGTGCCGCTGGTGGTGCCGGAGGTCAATCCGGAAGCGATCGCCGGCTACAACAAGCGCCACATCATCGCCAACCCCAACTGCTCGACCATCCAGATGGTGGCGGCGCTGAAGCCGCTGCACGACCTGGCGCGCCTCCGCCGCGTGGTCGTCTCGACTTACCAATCCGTCTCGGGCGCCGGCAAGGACGCCATGGACGAGCTGTTCAACCAGACCCGCGGCATCTTCGTGAACGAACCGGTGCACCCGGATCGCTTCACCAAGCAGATCGCCTTCAACGTGATCCCGCACATCGACGCCTTCATGGAAGACGGCGCCACCAAGGAGGAATGGAAGTTGGTGGTCGAGACCAAGAAGATTCTCGACCCCGCCATCAAGCTACACGCCACCTGCGTGCGGGTGCCGGTCTTCATCGGCCATGCCGAGGCGATCAACATGGAGTTCGAGACCCCGATCGACGAGGAGGACGCCCGCGATGCGCTCCGCGGTCAGCCCGGCGTGACGGTGATCGACCACCGCTTGGACGAAGGCTATGTCACGCCCGCCGATGCGGCCGGCGAGGACGC
>JAUVQB010000118.1 GCA_030598385.1 Alphaproteobacteria bacterium
GGTCGTGGGCGTGCAGCTCGAGGATGCCGAACTGGCGCTCGACGAAGAGGATGCCGGGATCGACCTCGGGCACCGCGGTGAGCGCCAGGTCGATCACCCGGTGGATCGCCAGCGCCGGCGCGATCTCGACGATCAGCGAGTGCATGCCCTCGATCGGCACATAGCCGCGGGCGCGCACCGGCGTCGCCATGTAGGCCGCGAACTGGCGCCTCAGGTCCTCGATTCGCAGATAGACTCGGAGCTGCGCCACCAACGCCTCCCTGGATCTTTAACTCAGCAGGGCGCGGAGACTCCGCGCCCGGCAGCCGGAATCCCTAGGCAGGATCCTGTTCGGACTCCCCGGGCAGGAGGCGCTCAGCCCGCGCCGAAGGTCTTGGTCACGTCCGGATGGGGCCGCGGTATGACATGGACCGAGACCACCTCGCCCACCGTGGACGCCGCCTCGGAGCCGGCCTCGGTGGCCGCCTTCACCGCGCCCACGTCGCCCTGCACCAGAACCGAGACCAGCCCGGCGCCGACCTGTTCGCGGCCGATGATGGTGACGTTGGCCGCCTTCACCATGGCGTCCGCCGCGGCGAAGGCCGCCACGTAACCCCGCGTTTCAACGAAACCGATAGCGTTCTGCATGTCTCTTTCCTCCTACACCGAAGATGCCACTTGCGTCACTGACGAAGGACCCGAGTACCTCAGGCCTTTTTGGATTTGGCCTTGGGCGGGGCCTTCGTCTCGCCCGTGGGATCGAGGGAGCCGACGACCAGCGCGTCGACCACCGCGTTTGCGCCCGGGAACCAGCCCTTGGCAACCGAGCCTTGGGTGACCAGCACCCGTTCGCCCTCGCCGCAGCCGAGCGGATCGAAGGCGACCAGGCGCTCGCCCGCGCCGCCGCCGCCTCCACCACCACTGGCGGCGGCTTCCAAATCGATCTCCAACAGCGCCCCCGACGGCAGCTCGCCGAGCCGCTTGGTCGCCCAGACGCGCCCAACCACGTAGCCGGTTTTCATGTCTTCATCCTCGCCACTTGCAGGCCGAGACTGCGGACCCGATCCCAGGCGAGCGGCGTCATGAGCGCCCGCCGGCCGAGCGTCAGCTTGGCGTGGGTCCGCGCGATCTCGGTAACCTTGGTTTCGTTGAGGAGCCCCTGCTCCCAATGATAAGCATCGCCGTCCTTCGCCGGCGGCCCCGCGGCCGGGGCCTGAGCTTGCCTCGCCGTCGCAACCTCCGACCCGCCGCCGGCACCACCGCCAGTGAGCCGGAAGCGCACACGGTTCGAGGCGATCGCGCCAAGCAGATCGCGCTCGAGAGCGCAGAGCGCCACCTGCTGGGCGAAGGCATTGAGGTCGGAATCGCCGGCGATCGCAATTTCGATCCCGCCGCCGCCGCCACCGCTGGCAAGCGCCGCGCGCACCCGCTCCGACAGGCCGCCGACCTCGCCGGAGCGCAGCGGCGCGGTAGAGGTTTCCTCAGGTGGTGCGGCCTGGCCGCCGCCGACGCTGGAAACGCCCGCCACCGCGTCGCGCAGCAGCTCGCGCACCAGGCTGCGGATTTCGTCATGGGAGGGTTGCGCGCTCATGGCTCAGAACCTCGCCGCGAGCGCGCCTTCGGCCGCCCGGGCCGCGGCCCGTACGTCGGCTTCCGAGCCGCTCAAGTAGAGCCGGCCGGTCGCGCCCATCATGCGGTAGTCGACCAGCTTCACGTCGGCCGACTTCTCGGCCTCGTTGGCGGCCAAAATGCTGTAGGCGGCGGGCTGCATCTCCAGCACGAAGAGGGATTCGCCCGGCAGGATCATCGAGCCCGCCTTGTTCCGGTTGATCAGGAAGGCGTGGTAGTTGTCGACCCTTTTCACGATCTTGGAGGCGAGGATCTCCGGCTTCATGGCATCGCCCTCGGTGGCGCCCAGATGATCCAGGATCGCCTCGCCGGCGGCCTTGACGGCGGCCGTCGAGTGGGAATGGAACTCGAGATAGCCGAACTGGCGCTCGACCACCAGCAGGCCGGGCTGGACGTCGACGTGCTTGATCGCAACGTCGATGAGCGGCTCGATATCGAGGCCCGGCTGCACCTCGATGACCTGGGCGGCCATGTTGGTGCGCGGCAGCACGCCGCGGATGAAGGTGCCCAGATAGCACATGGTCTTGGGCTGCAGCTGGTCGATAAAGATGTAGGAGCGAATGGTTGCCATGGCTCCGCTCGTGGTTCCTCCCTCTCCGCTCCGCCGCTCACCCCGGACCCGACCGCATGCTTTGCAGTTCCTCCAGAATGATCTGGCGGATCTCCGCCCGAATCTCGGCCTGGGGGTCGCCGCTGTCCGGCGCGCCCTCAGGCGGCTCGTCTGCCGGGGAGACCTGCGCCACGGCCTCGTCCGCCGCAACCTCCTCCGCTTGGGTCAGCGGAAGCCCGTCGAAGCGGCCGAGGTCGATGCCGGTGTCCTTGTTGAAAGCCACCTTCACCCACTGGATCAAGTGCTGGGGCCCCACGTTCTCGGCGACGGAGCTGCGGCCGAAGAAGCCGGTGCCCACGGTCATGGCCGGCGCCAGGTGGGTCTGGAATCCGGCGGCGCCCACGCTGCAGGGCGCGTTGACGACGATTCGGAGCACGTTGAGCTCGGCTCCGAAGCGCAGGATCATTTGCGGATCGGCGCTGTAGATCGCCGCTGAATGGCCAGCGCCATGACGGCGGACCATGGCACGGCAGGCGCCCAAGCCGGCCTCGGCATTCTCCACCTCGTAGTAGCCCAAGACCGGGCAGAGCTTTTCGCGACTGAGCGGATAGTCGTCGCCGATCCGTTCCAGCGGCACGACCAGTACCCGCGTGTTGCGCGCCACCGTCAGGCCGCAGGCCTTGGCGATCGTTGTGGCGTCGCGCCCAAGCATGGCAATGTTGAAGGTGTCGCCCGGAAACAGGACCTCTTCGACCCGGCCGCGCTCGCTTTCACCGACGAAATGGCAGCCCTCGCGCTTCATCGCGCGCTGCAATTGCGGCGAAACCGCCGAGTGGGCAATCACGGCGGACTCATTGGTGCAGAGGATCGAGTTGTCGAACGACTTGCTGTGGGCGATATGTCGGGCCGCCTCGCCCACGTCGGCGCTCGCATCCACGTAGTCGGGGCAATTCCCGGGGCCGACCCCGAGGGCCGGATTGCCGGAGCCGTAGGCCGCGCGAACCATCGGCGTGCCGCCGGTCGCCAGGATGACGCTGGTGCGGCTCGACGTCATCAGGCGGTCGATGATCTCCAAATTGGGCTCGGCAATGACCTGGATGATCCCGTCGGGCGCGCCGGCCGCCTCGGCCGCCCGGGCCATCGTCAGCGCCGCGTCGCTGCAGCAGGCCTTGGCCATGGGGTGCGGGCTGATGACGATGGCGTTGCGGGTCAGGAGCGCCAGCAGGATCTTGTAGAAAACCGTGCACACCGGGTTGGTCGAGGGCGTGAGGGCCAGGATCACGCCGGCGGGCCGCGCCACTTCGATCATCTTGCGGGCGGGATCGATCCGGTAGCCGGTGAAGTCGTCGTTCTTGTAGTGCTCGAACAGGCCCCGGCTGCACAGCTCATTCTTGATCGTCTTGTGCGCGACCACGCCGAAGCCCGTCTCCTCCACGGCCCATTTGGCGTAATCGGCCGCCTTGGCGGCACCCGCTTCGGCCGCCGCCGAGGCGACGCGCAGCACCTCGGCCCGGTCGAACCGGCCATAGACGCTGAGCGCCCATTCCGCGCGCTGCAGCATCGCCTCGGCCTTGTGGCCGGAGATGCTCGCCTTTATGTCCGCAGCCTCGCCCATCGTCTACGATGCTAGCGAATTCCACGCAGCGCACGCTTGACAGCATGGCGGGAGAACTTGACATCTCCAATTCGTCCTCCAGCAAAAGTCTGTTTGCCGGTTAGGCCTGGGATTAACCCGGCATGAACTTGCAATGAAAATGGCCTTGAGGCACCCTGGGACGCAAGACAGGAGGCGGCCGCGGTTCGCCGAGTACGGCAGAGCGGCGCATAACCAAAAGAAAGCCAGGCCACGATGTTGGACTGGAACAAGCAGGGGGCGGAATCCGGCCCGGGCGTCTTGGCGCCGGCGGCGACCGGCGCCGCGAGGTTGATCGAGACCTACGGCGGCGACGTGGACCGCGTTTTCGGACGCGTCGGCATCCCGCCGGAGATCATCGACAATCCGATCCAGAGCCTCAGCCTCGACGCCTTTTGCGGCCTCTTCGAGGAAGCCGCCCGGGTCACCCAGCACGACAACTTCGGGCTATGGTTCGGCCATCAATTCAAGCCGCGCGATCTCGGCATGTGGGGCTATATGGCGGTCTGCTCGCCCACGGTGGGCAGCGCGCTGGAGAACCTGATCGACCACTTCGAATACCACCAGCAGGGGTCCACCATGCGGCTCACCGAAGCCGACAGCCTGCTCAGGCTCGAGTATCAGATCTACGACGGCCGGATCCTGGAACGCCGGCAGGACGCCGAGCTTTCCCTCGGCATGTTCTTCAACGTCATTCGAGAATGCTACGGCACGGCCTGGGCGCCGGAGGAAGTCCACTTCGAGCATCCCAAGCCGCTCGACTGGAGGGAGCACGAGCGCGCCTTCGACGCCCCGGTTTACTTCAATCAGCCGACCAATGCGCTCCTGTTCCGGCGCGAAGCCTTGGCCGGCCGGATGCCGAACCGCGACTTGAAGCTCATGAACCTGGTGCAGACCTGCCTGACGGCCCTCGGCCTGAGCCAGGAAGCCTCGCAGAATCTGATCGACCGCTTGCGCAATCAGGTCCGCATCAAGTTGCCGGAGGGCTATCCTTCGCTCGACTCGATCGCCGCGGAACTCGGGCAATCGACCTCCGCCATCCATCGCAGCCTCGCCTTCGAGGGCCTCAGCTACAAGGACCTGGTCGAGAACACCCGCCGGGACCTGGCGCAGGTCTACCTGAAGCAGGCGCATATGGCGCTCTCGGAGATCGCCTTCCTGCTGGGTTATTCGGAACTGAGCGCCTTCAGCCGGGCGTTCCGCCGCTGGCACGGCGTGTCGCCGCGCGAGTATCGCGACCGGCTATCGCGAAGATAGCCGGGTAGCTGCTTCGCAGTGTCACGGCTCCGGCCCACGCCCCTTTTTTGTCGATAGGCCCCTGCGCGCGGGCTGGCGCCGACAATCACTAAGCCATATCAAGGTCGGCGCAAGCGCCGGAGCTGGAAGCCGAGGAAGACCAGAATTACGATCACCGCTGCCGCGCCCATGGTGAGCGATCCAAGGGTAGGCACCATGGGCGTATAACCCGAGACCATCTTGGCGTAGAGCCACTCGGGCACCGTCTGGTCCGCGCCGGTCGAGAACAGCGACAACGGGAAGTTCCCCCAGGACAGGAGGAAAGCGAAGATCGCGCCCGAGATGATCCCCGGCGAGAGGATCGGCAGCGTGATCTCCTTCAGCACCTGCCAGCGCGAGGCGCCCATGTCGAAGGCCGCCTCTTCCAGGGCCGGGTCGAAGCTGTAGACCTGGATCGACATGATCAGGGTGACGATCGGCACGATCCA
>JAUVQB010000230.1 GCA_030598385.1 Alphaproteobacteria bacterium
ACTTCCCTCTCATCCTGTTCTTGGCGTCGCGGTTCGCCGCCCTTCGTCGCGGCGCGCTGAATGGCGGACCCTCTCAGTCCACAATTTGATCCTGATTATACCGCCCCGGATCATAAGGCCTCGATACGAATCATGCGCGGCGGTTCCAGCACCGCCTTGATCTGGATAATGCGCTCAAGCGCCCGCGTCATGTTCGCCTCCCGCGTCTCGTGGGTGGTGATCACCACCGGCACCGACTCGCCGGGCGCCCGCCCGCGTTGCAGCATGGCCTCCACCGAGATGTCCTCGTCTCGCAACGCGGCCGCGATATCGGCAATGACGCCCGGGCGATCCACCACCATGAGCCTCAGGTAGTAGCTGCCCTCATGGCGTTCCATCGGCAGCGACGGCAGACGGCGCAGGGCCGCTGCCGGCACGGCGAAGGTGGCAAGACCGCCGCCGCGGGCAATGTCGATCAGATCGGCAACCACCGCCGACGCGGTGGGCCCGGCGCCGGCGCCCTGTCCTTCGGCCATGATGGAGCCGACGAAATCGCCATCCGCGACGACGGCATTGAATACGCCCTCGATGCTGGCGATCGGTGCGTCGAGAGCCACCATGCAGGGGTGCACGCGCTGCTCGACGCCGCCGTCGGTCGCACGGCTGAGGCCGAGCAGTTTTATGCGATAGCCAAGTTCGTTCGCATATTCGATGTCGAGCGCGGATATCTCGCGGATGCCTTCGACATAGACACCGTCGAAATCGATCTCGCATCCGAAGGCAAGGCCGGTGAGGATGGCCAGCTTGTGGGCCGTGTCGATGCCATCGACGTCGAAGCTGGGGTCGGCCTCCGCATAGCCCAGCGCCTGCGCCTCGCCCAAGACCTCGCCGAACTCGCGTCCCGTTTCGCGCATGCTGGTCAGGATGAAGTTGCTGGTTCCGTTCAGTATGCCGTAAACCCGCGAAATCCGATTGGCCGCGAGGCCCTCCCGCAACGCCTTGATAACCGGAACGCCGCCGGCCACCGCCGCCTCGTAGGCCAGCGCCACGCCGGCCGCCTCGGCGCGGCGCGCAAGTTCGCTGCCATGGTGCGCCATCAGGGCCTTGTTGGCCGTTATGACTGGCTTGCCGGCCGCAAGCGACCGCTCCACCAGGTCCTTGGCGACGCCCTCGGAACCGCCGATCAACTCCAACACCAGATCGACGTCGGGCGCCTCGGCCAAAGCGCTCGCATCCGCGAACCAATGCGCTTCCGATAGATCGACGCCGCGATCCTTGCTCTGATCCCTGGCCGAAACCGCCACGACGCGAAGCGACCGCCCGGCCCGCTCGGCAATCAGCTCGGCGTGCGCCTCCAGCAGGCGCAAAACGCCGGCCCCCACCGTGCCGAGGCCCGCGATGCCAATTCTCAGCTCCCGCCTCATGAACTAGATCCCGCTTCCCCACTGGTTAATGTTGCGTCTGAATGATACCACTAAACTGTATGATTATAATATCGTTCTTGCGTTAAGCAATGAGATCTGCAAGGGCGGGCCCGACAGCGCGCGCGCCACGGCGGCCCGCCGCCAGACAGCCGGTCGAGCCTAGTGCTCAAGGAAAATTTCGACCCTACGATTACCGTCCTCGCCACCGACGGTCACCGCGCCACTGGCCGGCTCGCTGTCCGCCTTGGCTTCGATCATCAGCTTTTCCTTTTCGGCGCCAAGATCCAGCAGCGTCGTCGCCACCGCGTTGGCGCGCTTGAGCGAGAGGTCCAGGTTGACCATACGTTGCGCCACTTCGTCTTCGGTGCTGGCCTGGTTGCTGGAATGGCCGACCAGGCGCAGGCGCCCGCCACGCTCCTTGTAAAGCGCGACGACCTCTTCCAGCAGGTCGCGGTCGCCGGTGCCGACCTGGGCCGAATCGTGATCGAAATAGACCACCCCGACCAGCTCCGGCCCCGGCGCCAGGATCAGCTCTTCCTCGACGGCACTGCCGCCTGCCATGGTGACCTTGCCGCTGGGCTCGACGCGCTCGGTTTCCCAATTGACCTGGATCTCCTCTTGCGCGCCGTCGGCCGTGGCCTCGGAGTCGCTGGCGGCGGCCCCGGATGAAGCTGCGCCGGCGCCCGAAGCCGCCGCGTTTTCTGCCGCGGCCCCCTCAGGCTCGACCCGGAGCGTCTCCCAGATGATTTCCACTTGTGTCTGGGCGGCCGTTGGCGGCGCAGCCGGCGGCACTGCCGCCGAGGCGGCCGTCAAAGGATCGCCCGTGTAGCGCGCGTTGGCGTGGTCGGCTGCTAGGCCCTCGATCAGCTCGTCGCGCAGGCTAGCCGGAGTCGGCAGTGGCTGCTCGCCCGGCACCTGCGAGAGGTTCGGGTAGTCCGCGTCTTCTATGGAGCCGCCCTGGCTGCCGGCATCGTCTTCGGACCAGTCCGAACCGCTACAGGCGGCGCCCGCAATGGGCAGCCACAGGATCACCATCCACGCCAGCCAGCGGGACGAAAAGCCGGGCAGCCGGCGGCCGGTCTCGGCTTGTCTAAGAGTCTTTTGCATCTTCTCTTGGCCCTCTAACGCGGAATCCTACCACGCTCTCGATTGATTCGGGCAAGCTTGTATAAGGTCGCCGGCCTCCGGCTTTGGTCTGGGCAAACAGGGTCGCATCGGTTATTGAGAGGCCGCGGCGCAGATCATACCGCGCTGCAACATGACAAGAGAACGTGGAAGACTCAAGCTTCTAGCACCGTTTCAGCCAGACGGAACGACAGGAAAGCCCCGGTGACCCACGCATGAGCGAAACAGACGCCAGAGACGCCCCAGGCGGCCCAGACGCCGACCTTGCCGATCCCCTCGAGTTCTCCCGCTCGATGGCCGAGATCGCCGATAAGAGCAGCAAGCTGGTCTCCGACTGGATCGAGCGGCAAGCCGCCTACAACGGCGCCACCTCGATCGATCCGCTGAATATCGGCAATGCCTTTCTCGAAATGACGGCGCGCATGATGCAGGACCCGGTCACTCTGGTCCAAGCGCAGATGTCGCTGTGGTACGACTATATGCGCCTCTGGCAGTCGGCAACGGAGCGCATGATGGGCGGCGAGCCCGAGCCGGTCGCCGCACCCGAACAGCACGACCGCCGCTTCACGGATCCGGCGTGGGAGGAGAACCAGCTTTTCGACTTCGTCAAGCAGTCCTATCTGCTGACGGCGCGCTGGCTGCAGGCCACCGTCGAAGGCATCGAGGGACTCGACGACAAGACCGCCAAGAAGGTCGATTTCTACACCCGCCAGTTCGTCGATGCCATGGCGCCGTCCAACTTCCTCATGACCAACCCCGAGGTGTTGCGGGCGACGCTCGAATCCGGCGGCGAAAACCTGGTCAAGGGCCTGCAGAACCTGCTCGACGACCTGGACCGGGGCCAGGGCCGGCTCGACATCAAGATGACCGACTACGAGGCCTTCGAAGTCGGCGTCAACATCGCCCTCACGCCGGGCAAGGTGGTCTATCAGAACGAGTTGATCCAGCTCCTGCAATACACCCCCACCACGGAGAAGGTCTTCAAGCGGCCGCTTTTGATCATCCCGCCCTGGATCAACAAGTTCTATATCCTCGATTTGCGCGAGAAGAATTCCTTCATCAAGTGGGCCGTCGATCGCGGACATACGGTCTTCGTCAT
>JAUVQB010000272.1 GCA_030598385.1 Alphaproteobacteria bacterium
GTCCGCAACCTGAATACCGGCTGTCCTTTTGTGGAGCCCGCCCGCACCGGCTCCGCCGGCCTTTGCCGGGTCTGCCAGTCGTCGTCGAGGTAATAGGGCGCGTTGGATGCGGGCAGGGGCTCGCGGCCGAGGATGATGTCGGCCGCCTTCTCGGCCACCATGATGGTCGGCGCGTTGAGGTTGCCGTTGGTGATGGTCGGGAAGGCCGAGGAATCGACCACCCTGAGAGCTTCGACGCCGCGTACCCGGCAATCGGGGTCGAGCACCGCCAGGGGATCGTTCTCGGCGCCGATCTTGCAGGTGCACGACGGGTGATAGGCGCTCTCGGCGTTCTGGCGGATCCAGGCGTCCATCTCCTCGTCGCTCTCGACCGAAACGCCCGGCTGGATCTCCTCGCCCCGGTAGGGGTCCATGGCCGGCTGGGCGATGATCTCGCGGGAGAGCCGCAGGCAGGCGCGAAAGTTCGCCCGATCGTCCTCGTGCGCCAGGTAGTTGAACAGGATCTTCGGCTTGGCCCGCGGGTCATTGGAGGCGATGCGCACCCAGCCGCGGCTCTTCGGCTTGTTGGGGCCCACGTGGAGCTGGAAGCCATGGCCATCGAAGGCGCTCTGGCCGTCATAGCGCATGGCCGCCGGCAGGAAATGGTACTGGATGTCGGGCCATTTGACGCCCGCATTGGAGCGGATGAAGGCGCAGGATTCGAAATGATTCGTCGCGCCCAGCCCGCTCTTGAAGAAGAACCAGCGGCTGCCGATCAGGAACTTGTGAAAAAGGTCGAGTTGGCCGTTCAGGGTGATCGGCTGGGTGCAGCGGAACTGGAAATAGACTTCCAGGTGGTCCTGCAGGTTCTCGCCGACGCCGGGCAGCTCGTGCACAACGGCGACGCCGGCGTCCCGCAGCACTTGGCCGGGCCCAATGCCGGAGAGCTGAAGCAGCATGGGCGAGCCGATCGAGCCGGCGCATAGAA
The DNA here is from genome assembly GCA_030598385.1 of Alphaproteobacteria bacterium. GTDB lineage: Bacteria > Pseudomonadota > Alphaproteobacteria > Kiloniellales > JAKSDN01 > CALJXB01. The sequence goes on from JAUVQB010000272.1 coordinate 968, forward strand.
TGACCTCCCGCTCGGCCCGCACGGTCTCGCTTCGCCCGCCCGCCTCGTAGTCGACGCCGACCGCCTTCAAGCCCTCGAACACCACCCGCCGGGTCAGCGCGTTCGAGGCCACCTCGAGGTTCGGCCGCCCCAACGCCGGCTTCAGATAGGCCGCCGCCGCGGAGCAGCGCATGCCGCCCTTGACGGTCATGTGCATCGCCCCGAAGCCTTCCTGCTGGAAGCCGTTGTAGTCGTCGGTCGGCAGATATCCCGCCTGTTGCCCCGCCTCTATGAAGGCCCGGTAGAGCGGGTTTTTCATCTCGTTGCCGTTGCAGGTGCCGAGCGGCCCGCCGCCGCCGCGGTAGTCGTCGGCGCCGGCTTTCCAGGTCTCGGCCCGGCGGAAATAGGGCAGGCAGCTTCGATAGCCCCAGCCTAGCCCGCCCGCCTGCTCCCATTCCTCGAAGTCGCAGGGGTGGCCGCGCACGTAGACCAAGCCGTTGATGGAAGAGGAGCCGCCGAGGACCTTGCCGCGCGGGCAATGCAGGCGCCGCCCGTCCATGTAGGGCTCCGGCTCCGATTCGAAGAACCAGTTGAACTTCTTCATGTTCATTGGGATGGAGAGCGCCGTCGGCATCTGGATGAAGATGCTGCGGTCGCTGCCGCCGGCCTCGATCAGCAGCACCCGCGCCGTTCCGTCCGCGCTAAGACGGTCGGCGAGCACGCAACCGGCGGAGCCCGCCCCGACGATGACGTAATCGAACGCGCTCATGGCCCCGCTCCCCGACCGGCGCTGACGGAGCCCTACCCTGAAGCCTGCGAGAGTCTAATGCAGCTCTTCAGTATAGTCCTTCGCCTCCAGTCCCAATGCGCCGCAGATCGCATCGAACTGCATGCGCTCGGCCCGATTGAAGTAGGTGTCGGCGTAGCTGATCTCGATCGCGATGTGGGCGATCAAGTCGGCCGCCTCCCGGTCGCTCGCCATACGCCCCAGCTTGCCGAGCAAGACTTTCTCGGCCGCCTCGGTGTTATCTTCCAGCTCGCTCACGTAGGCCTCGAACTTCTCGACCGCTTTCTGTGCGTCATAAATGTGCAGCCGTTCCAGGCGTTCCAATATTTCGTCAACCTTAAATCTTTCCGTCACGCTCACCGATCCGTCCGCATAGGCGGTGAGCGCGCTTGCCGCCATGGCGGCCTTCAAGAATGTCCGGTCGCGGTACTTTTCGACCCGGTCATGAATAATTTCGGAGATTCGCATCCTCCGCCTCCCCAATGCCAAGACCTCACCCAGAGTCTATTGTGACAGGCGCCGCCATACCTTCGCAACGCCAATAAGCCGGCCGCCCCTCGAGATATCACAAATGCTTTGCCAGGAAGTCCAGGGTGCGGGCCCAGGATTGCTCGCAAGCGGCAGCGTCGAAGGCCTCGACCGTCTCGTTGCAGAAGCCGTGCGCCGCCCCATAGCGGTGGATTTCCCAAGCAATGGAAGCGCCCTCGAGCGCCGCTTCCAGCCGATCTACCGCCGCCGGCGTGCACCAATCGTCGGCCTCGGCGAAGTGGCCCTGGAACGGCACCTTCATGTCGGCCGGATGGGCCTGGTCTTCCGGTGGAATGCCGTAATAACAGACGGCGGCGTCGCACTCCGCCAGCTTGGCCGCTGCGATGACCGCGAGCGCGCCGCCCATGCAGTAGCCGGTGACCGCGACCTTCGCCAGCTTGGCCTTGAGGTGCCGAAGTGCGCCGCGCACCTCCACCCGGCAGGCGCCCGGCCAGTCGAGGCCGGTCATCAGATGGCTGGCCTCGTCCGGGTCCGTGGTGACCCGCCCCCGGTAGAGGTCCGGCGCCAAGGCCGTGATCCCGGCCGCGGCGAAGCGCTCCGCGACCCCACGAATCTGGTCGTTGAGGCCCCACCACTCCTGCAGCACGACGATGCCCGCGACGGCCACGGTGGCATCTGCGGCCTCCGGGGCCTCGGCCAAATAGCCCTCGCAGTCGCTGCCGTCGGGGCAGCGGAACGAAATCGCTTCGCCCATTTGGACTTGTCTCCCTCCCTCGCGTCCAGAGGCCACAGGTTAGCAGAACGCCGCGCGCGGTCCACGGGGGGGGCCTTGCGTTGGCGCCGGGTATCCCGAAAATGCGGCCGAACCGCGATCGGGAAAGATCATGACCGGGATTCCCTCCTCCGCCGACATCGCCGTGATCGGCGCGGGCGCCGCCGGCCTCGGCGCCGGGCGCCGGCTCAAGGAGCTGGGCGCGTCGTTCGCCGTGCTCGAGGCCGCGCACCGGGTCGGCGGCCGCGGCTATA
>JAUVQB010000186.1 GCA_030598385.1 Alphaproteobacteria bacterium
CGGGCAGGTAGAACTCGTGGTCGAGGATCGAATAGCGCGCGGAATACTCGTTCACGTTGGCGGTGCGGTGGCGGATCCACTGGCGCGCCACGAAGATCGGCAGCTTCACGTGCAGCTTGATCTCGCACATCTCGAAGGGCGTGGTGTGGCGGTGGCGCATGAGGTAGCGGATCAGGCCGCGGTCGGAGCTGACGGTCCTGGTGCCCTTGCCGTAGGACACCCGCGCGGCCTGGACGATGGCCCCGTCGTCGCCGAGGTAGTCGATCACCCGCACGAAGCCTTGGTCGAGCACCGGGAGCGGCTGATAGAGGATCTCCTCGAGCGCCGGCACCGTGGCGCGCCGGGTCTCATGGGCCTCGTCGCGCAGGGCCTCGATCTCGGCCCGCTCCGCCGCGCTCACGCCCCCTTGGCTCGGCCCTGCCTCGCTGTCTGACGCCATGTTTTCCTCCGCGCCGCAATGTATCCCGCAGGCCCGCCTGCTGCCATGATTTCGACGCGGTTTCTGAACGGGTTATCCACAGGAAAGGCGAGGGCTGGTGCCGTTCAATACCAAACCGCTCTAAAACGCCTCGCGCGGCCGCAAGCGCCTGAGCACCCGCTCCACGCCGCCTTGGAACAGGGGGGGCACGAATTCCCTGCGATAGGTTTCGCGCAAGCTGAAGCCCTCGAGCCGGACATCGACGATCTGCAGCCGGGCGCCGGTTTTGCGCACCAGGAAATCGACGTCGTTGATCCGCGCCTCCGGATTGGTGAGCTTGGTTGCGACCATGAATTTCCCGGCGCCGAGGGCCAGCACGCGCATCACTTCCAGAACCTCGCCCTCCTCATAGCCCTCGAACAGCTCCTTCGCCTTGCGCAACAGCTCTTGGCGGAACAGCGCAACGAATTCGTCGCGCTGTTCGCGCGTCGCCATGCGCCACCCGCGGCCAAGCACGAAGCGGGCGCCGCCAAAGGTGTCGAAGCCCTCCATCAGCATGGCGCGGAAGGCCTCGTCGCGCTCCCCCGGCGGCAGCGACTCGTCCGTCAAGATGGCGACGGCGTTGGCCACGAAGGTTTCCACGAAAGAAGTGACCGCGACGACGTCGTCATCGGCGGCCCTCTCCTCGGCGGCGGCGTTCAGACTCTGAACCCCCGCCAGCAGCGCGGCGAACAGCGCGAAGCGGCGGCAGATGACAGCCGGTCTCATGTTGAGCCGTAGGCGGTGAGCGTGAAGAGGCGCGTCGCGCATCTCGAAGAGTCTAAAACAGGTCAGGTAACGGGCTATCGAGCCTTCAAGGCATACAAGCAGGATCCGATTCGGCGCAAATCGACGGCCAATCGAGGCCGACGCGTTAGGACGGCTGGTCCGCCTCGAGGCCGCTTTCGCCGCGCCGGGCGAAGGCGAGCGGCAGGCTGATGAGGGCGGCGGCGAGCGATAGGACGGCGGCCAGCAGGAACGCGAGCGAAAGCTCGATGTTGGCGGCGAGCCCGGCCAACCAGGCGCCGAGCGCGCCGACGCCGTCAAGCAGGGCGAAGGCGAAGCCGAGGGTGGTGGCCTCGCGGTGGCCGGAATAGTCGACGGCGGCGGCCAGGTAGGCCGAGCGGATCGCAGTCAGGCTCATGATGGCGAGCGCGAAGCCGGCAAGCGCGAGGGCGGTCTGGTCGCCGAACAGCCAGACGCAGAGCGCCGCCAGGGCGGCGATCAGGTTGCCGGCCAGGATCACCGGCTTGCGGCCGATGCCGTCGGAAACGCGGCCCATCAGCGGCTGCATCACCGCGCCGAGGAAGATCATCGCCGAGAAGGCGATGCCGGTTTCTACCGGCCGGAAGCCGTGGGCGCTCTGTAGATAGAGCGGCATCATGGCGAGAATCGCGATGTTGGCCATGTTGTAGGCGGCAGTGGTCGCGACGATGCCGAGGCCCGCCGGGCGCCGCCAGGTGCGGATCAGCGCCGTCAGGTCGGCGGCGGAGAGGCGCGCGGTGCGGGCCTGGGGCACCCGGCGCGAGACGGGGATGAAGGCGACCGCCATGAGGGCCGCCGGCAGGGCGGCGAACAGCAGCGAAATTCGCCAGTCGAACAGGCCGAGCAGGACCCCCATGGCGAGCGGCGCCGTGACCTCCGCCAGGGTGCCGCCGACGGCATGGACGCCGAGCGCCTCGGCCCGGCGCTCGGGCCGCAGGCGGACCAGCACCCCCGTGGCGATGGGATGCCAGGCGGCGTCGCCGAGGCCGGCGACGGCCAGCATCAAGGCCACGCTCCAGAAGCCCGGCGCCAGGGCGCTGGCGGCATAGCCCACCGCCACCCAAACGAAGGTGGCGAGCAGCAGGCGGCCATGACTGGCGATGCGGTCGGCCAGGATTCCGGCCGGCAGATAGGCAAGCGCCGCCCCGGTGCTGTGGATCGCGATCAGCAGGCCCAGCTCGCCCGGCGTCAGGCCCATGGCGACGGCAATGGCCGGGGCGATGATCCACAGCGCCCCCGGGCCGCAGTCGTTCGCCCAGTGACCGGCCGAGAACCAGATGGCGAGCGAGCGGGCGTTCAGGTCTTTGGGCATGAAGGAAGTGCGCGTTTCGGCCGATCAGGTTGCGAAGCCCGATTGTGGAAGCCGTAGCCGAGTGCGGCAAGAGTCTCGAGGGGATCGGTTTTACGAGCCGCCGGCCGTCACTCTCGAGCGGCGATCGCCCAGAACGTCGGCCACGCCGGCGCCGATCACCAGAACGGTCCCGAGGATCTCCACCAGGCCGAACGGCTCGTCGGTCAGGATGGCGGCGCTGGCAATGCCCACGATCGCCTCTAGCTGCAAAAGGATGCCGAGGCGCCCCGGGTCCATGTGCCGCGCGCCCCACAAGATGGCCCACATCACCGGAATCAGGAACCCGAGCGCGGCCAGCACCAGCCACGGCGCGAGCGCCGCGAGCTCGGACCAGGCCGGCGGCGAACCGAGCGCTTCGACCGGCAGCAGCGCGAGGCCGAGCGCGAAGAGGCCGCCGTAGACGAAGAACGAGAAGAGGTGCTCGAACAGATCTATCTCGGCGGATTGCCGGATCCGCATGGAGCCGACGGCCCACAGCATGCCGGATATGAGGGCCATGACGTCGCCCAGGTTCTGCGGCAACGGTAAGCCGGTCTTGCCGCCCAGGATGACGAAGAGGCCCGCCAAGCCCATGGCGAGGGCCACGGCCCGCGGCCTGGTGAAGCGGCGTCCCATGAAGGTCAGTTCGAGGAGCGTGCCCCAGACCGGCGTCACGTAAAAAAGGATCAGGGCGCGGGCGACCTCCGTTAGCAGCAGGCTCTCGGCGTAGAGTGCGAAGGCGCCGCCCACGAGCAGGCCGGTCGCCGCTTGCCCCATTCCGGTGGCCCGGCCGCCCACGGCCCGCCAGAGAGCCAGCGGCGCGAGAAGCAAGGCCGGGGTGACGAATTGGGCGAGGGTGACCCAGCCGGCGGCCAGGCCCATCTGTTCGAAGCCGCGCAGCGGCAGCCAGAAGAGTCCCCAGAGCGAGGCCGCAAAGATGACGACGAGGACCAGCCGATGCCGGGCGCCGATCATGGCGAAGCCAGGCCGCCAAACTTCAGATGTTGAGGGTTACCGCGGATCATGCCTCGCCAGGATGCCGAAGATATGAAACGGCCAGGCCAGGGCGACCATAGAGGCCTCGAGGGCGAGCTGGTTGCCGTCGTTTTTTGGGGCGGCTTGTTTTGCCTCTTTGGCGTAGTAGACCGCCCCGGTTCCGGTACCGAGGACCAGATAGACGACAACGAGGATCGCGGTGAATTGGCGCATCGCAGAGCGGCCTCCCAACCGCAAGGATAGCAGATTTGGGCGGATTCGGGTTGAGGAGCCTTGCTGGCGCGGCAGCCGAAGGGAGCCGCCCCTCACCCCGCGGCGGCGGGGCGCGACCGGAAGCCCGTGCCGCGAAAGGCGACGAGGAACGACAGGAGGGCGAGGGCGGAGGCGGCGATCATGAAGCCGACCATCGGGAACGGCGTTCCGTTTTGCCACATGCCGGACAGTTGCGCGAAGACGGCGGCAATCAGCATTTGCAGGAATCCCGCCAGGCCGGAGGCGGCGCCGGCCGCCCGCGGGTCGACGCTGATGGCGCCCGCCATGGCGTTCGGCACCGACAGGCCGTTGCCGATGGCGAGCAGGACGCAAGGGCCGAAGAGAGCCCAGGGCACCCATCCGAATAGGACCAGGCAGAGCAGGCACAAGA
>JAUVQB010000045.1 GCA_030598385.1 Alphaproteobacteria bacterium
CGGTCGCCTTCACGGCGGTCAGCAGCGTGCTCTGCGCCGACATGACGATGATCTTGAGGTTGGGCCGCAGGTCGCGGATTCGCGGCACCAGATCGAGCCCGTTCTCATCCGGCATGACCACGTCAGTGATCACCAGATCGCCTGCGCCGGCCTGCACCCACTGCCAGAGCGTCGAGGCATTGGAGGTGGTGCGCACCATGTACCCTTCCCGCCCGAGCGCCTGGCTAAGAACGGTTCGGATGCCCTTGTCGTCGTCGGCAACCAGGATGGTTGCGCCGGTCATGTCTCTTGGTCCTCCCGTTGCGCCGCCTGTTGGGCCGCGGGCAGCATCAGGCGGAACACCGTCGCCCCGGGCTCACTGTCGTATTCGACCACGCCGCCATGGTCGCCCACCACCTTGGCCACCAGCGACAGGCCCAGGCCCCGGCCGTCGGACTTGCTGGACACGAAGGGTTCGAAAAGCCGCGAGCCGAGGTCCTTGCTGACGCCGCGCCCATTGTCGCTCACGCTGATCTCGAGCGGCAGGTCGACCCGGGCGCCGCCGCCCGGAACCGCGAGCCGGACGCCCTGCCGGTAGCGGGTCCTCAGTTCGATACGGCCATGGCTCGGGAGCACCACCTCGGCGGCATTCTTCACCAGGTTCAAGAGCGCCTGGACCAGCAGGTCGCGGTGGCCATCGACCGGCGGCAGCGAAGGATCGTAGTTCTTCACGATCTGCAGGCCTTGAGCAAATCCCGCCGATGCGATGGCCGCCACCCGGTCCAGGACCTCGTGGATGTTCACCGCGCGGCGCACCATCGGCCCGTCGTCGGCGAACAAATTCATGCGGTCGAGGAGCGCGACGATGCGGTCGGTCTCCTCGCAGATCAGGCGGGTCATGGCGCGATCTTCCTCGCCGGCGTTCTGCTCGAGAAGCTGCGCCGCCCCGCGAATGCCGGACAGGGGATTCTTCACCTCGTGGGCCAACAGGGCCGCCATGGCCGAGAGCGAGCGCGCCGCGTTGCGATGGCCGAATTGACGGTCCAGCTTGCGGGCGATCGCGCGCTCGTGGAGTGAGATGACCACCGAGGCGTCGCCTTCACTGAGCGGCGCCACCTCGACGGCGACATGCCGCGGGCCGGCACGCAGCGTATCGATGGTGACGGCGGACTCGGATATGCTCCGTGCCTCGCCGCGCACTTGGCGCACGAGGGCGGTGACGGTGCTGTCGGCCGGCAGCAGGACCGATAGTGGTCGGCCCAGCAAGGTGCTCGCGCCCCTGTCGAAGAACTGCTCGGCCGCCGGGTTCACCAAGGCGATGCGGTCGCATTCGTCGATCACCATCACCGGCGCCGGCAGCGCGTTCAAGACCGCCGCGGGGTCGCAGCGATTCACCAGAGATGTCTTCGAACTTGCATTCATGCGTCTAACTAAGAAACAGCTCTAAAATCTTGTTCTGACTCATATATTGTGTGAATGAGAGCCATGACGGATCGCGGATCCTCATCGCGATTGACGGTCTTGCGGAAGTCCGGTGCGGCGGCGAAATCCCGGACGTACCAGGCGAGATGCTTGCGGGCCACGCGGACGCCGGCCCGCCGCCCGTAATGGCTCAGCATGGCTTGGTAGTGTTCCAGCACGAGGTCGCGCTGCCGCGCCAGGCTCGGCGCCGCGGGTTGGCGGCCGGTCCTGAGCGCTTCCTTGACCTGGCTCAGCAACCAAGGCCGGCCGTAGGCGCCCCGGCCGATCATGACACCATCGGCGCCGGACTGGGTCAGGGCCGCGCGGACGTCGGCATGGTTCTCGATATCGCCATTGATCAAGACCGGCAGGCTGACGGCCTGCTTGACCCGCCGGACGAAGGCCCAGTCGGCGCGGCCGTTGTAGAGCTGGCAGCGGGTCCGGCCGTGCACCGAGATCAGGCGCACCCCGCAGTCCTCGGCGATGCGCGCCAACTCGGGAGCGTTGCGTGTCTGCTCGTCCCAGCCGGTGCGCATCTTGAGGGTCACCGGCAGGTCGACCGCCCGCACCGTCGCCTGGAGGATGCGGGCCGCCAGTTTCAGGTCCCGCATGATGGCGGAGCCAGCGAATTTGTTGACCACCTTTTTGACCGGACAGCCGAAGTTCACATCGATCAGCGCCGCGCCGCGGTCGGCGTTGAGGCGCGCCGCCTCGGCCATCACCGCGGGGTCGCAGCCGGCGAGCTGGACGGCCATGGGAAATTCCTCGGGGCAGCTCCCGGCAAGCCTCAGCGACTCCTTGGACTGACGGATCATCGACTGGCTGGCGATCATCTCGGAGACGACAAGGTCGGCGCCCAGGCGCTTCACCAGGCGGCGGAACGGCAGATCGGTCACGCCCGACATGGGTGCCAGGACGACCGGCGACGAGAACTGGAGTGGCCCGACGGCGATGCTCACGATTTAGGCAATCCAATATAGTGCCCAAGATTTGGGCTTTATGCCGCCGTAGCGGCGCGAACGCAAGGAATGCAAGGCCGCAAAGTGGCCGTGTCCGAGGGCGAGAAAGCGTGCTTTGGCTGAAGGTTTCGTTACTCTAGGACCGGTTCAGCGAAAGGAGAGGTGTCACCCGTGCCCCTGCCCGCCTTCGATCTCCATGGAAAGATCGCCCTGGTGACCGGCGCCGGGCGTGGCCTGGGCCTGGAGATTGCCCGGATGCTTGCCGCCGCCGGCGCGCTGGCGCTGATCAACGGGCGCGAGGCCGATCCCTTGGCGCGAGCGGTGGAAGAGATCGCCGACACCGGCGGAACAGCCGAGGCCTTGGCCTTCGACATTGCCGACGAAGCGGCGGTTGCCGCGGCCTTCCAGAAGATTCGCGAGGGCCACGGTGGGCTCGATATCCTGGTGAACAACGTCGGCCTGCGCGACCGGCGCGATCTCTTCGCGTTCGAGCTGGCGGACCTGCGCCGGCTGGTCGAGGTCGACCTGGTCGCGCCCTTCAATCTCAGCCGCCAAGCGGCCCAGATGATGATCGACCGGGGCGGCGGGCGGATCGTCAACATCACCTCGATCGCCGGGCCCATCGCCGCGGCCGGCGACGCGGCCTATGTCGCCGCCAAGGGCGGGCTCGAGGCCTTGACCCGGGCGCTCGCCGCCGAGCTCGGCCCCCACGGCATCACTGTCAACGCCATCGCGCCGGGCTTCTTCGCGACCGAGACCAACGCGGACCTGGCGGCCGATCCGGCCATCGCCGACTGGCTGAAGCAGCGCACCTCGCTTGGCCGTTGGGCCGAGCCCAAGGAGATCGCCGGCGCCGCCCTCTTCCTTGCCTCGCCGGCCGCCTCCTACGTTACCGGCCAGGTCCTCGCCGTCGACGGCGGCTACCTCGCGCACTTTTGAAGGCGGGCGTTCACCCGATCAGCACGTCGGTGACCAGCTTTACCCCGGGATAGGCCAGGGTCAGCAGCAGATAGGCGGCCAGCACCAGGCGGGCGGCCCGGCGGCCGCGCAGGCCGCTGCGGAGCTGCAGGACCAGGAGCGCGCCGATGATCGCGAAGGCCAGCAGGCTCAAGACGGTCTTGTGATCGAAGGCGAGCAGCTCGCCGCTCGCGAGATACTGCAGCGCCATGCCGGTGACGATGCCGGCGCCCAGCACCAGCTCCGCGACCATCAGCAGGCGCAGCTCGAGGCGCTCCGCATCGACGATTGCCGGCAGGCTCCGCGAAAGGGGGCCCGGCTGCTTGCGTTTGAGCGCGCGCTCCTGAACCAGGACGGCGCAGCTCGCTACCGCCGCCAGGGTTGAGAGGGCATAGGTGGCGACCGAGACGACGATGTGAACCGCCAGCCAGGCGCCAGGCGCGGCGGCCATTTCGCCCTGTGGCGGAACCCGGCCCCAGATCACCGCCAGAGCCGCCAGCAGGCAGAGGTACGGGAGCAACAGGGGGGCGAGCCGCCAGGCGTCGCGCGACAGGGCGGCGAGCAATGCGAAGAGGGCCGCACTGGCGGTCGTCGAGATCCACAAGGCCCCGGCCAGGCCGGTTTGCCAACTGCCGGAGAATTGCACCAGGCTGGCCGCCGCCGGCCCCGCCACCGCGACCGCAAGCAGCGACCAGAATAGGAGATCCGGGCGCGCGGCCGCCCGCCGGTAAGGCAGCAGGGAGGCCGGCACCAGGGCCAGCAATGCGGTCAGGCTGAGGACGATGTTGTTCGCCATAGCGCCTTTATAATCGCCTCTTGGCCCCGGCGGTAGAGGGCTCTAGGCTCCGGGCCATGGAAGCCCCGATCGCCGAGCAGGCCGCCACCCGGATTGCCGCCCCAATTGCTGGTGGCGGAACGGTGGCCCTGGTTGTCGCCGCCGGCCGGGGCGAGCGTTTCGGCGGCGCCAAACCCAAACAATACGCCGACCTCGCCGGCCAGCCGCTGCTGCGCCACAGCCTGGCGGCCCTCTCCCGTCATCCGGCCATCGACCGGACCCGCGCCGTCATCGACCCGAACGACCAGGCGTTTTACGAAACGGCGAGCGCCGGGCTCGACCTGTTGCCGCCCGTGTCCGGCGGCGCCAGCCGGCAGGCCTCGGTGCGCCTCGGCCTGGAAAGCCTGGAAGACTTGAAGCCGGAAGAAGTGCTGATCCACGACGGGGCGCGGCCCTTCGTGCCCGCCGACCTGATCGACCGAATCTTGACGGCCCTCGGCACGGCGCCCGGCGCCATCGCCGCCCTGCCGCTGGCCGATACGGTGAAGCGGGAAGCCGCTGGATCAATTGCGGGCCGCGTCGCCGGCACCGTGGACCGGGACCGGCTGTGGCGGGCGCAGACGCCCCAGGGGTTCCGCTACGCCGAGATCCTGGCCGCCCACCGGGCCGCCCACATGGCTGCCCCTGCCGAAATGGGCCTCACCGACGACGCGGCCGTGGCCGAGCAGGCCGGCCTCGCGGTGCGTCTGGTTGAGGGCGATCCGGCGAACCTCAAGGTCACCACGCCGGCGGACCTGGAGCGGGCCGCGCGCTGGCTGGCTAGCGCCGAGGAGATCCGGGGCGGCTCCGGCTTCGACGTGCACCGCTTCGGCCCCGGCGACCGGGTGCGCCTCTGCGGCGTCGACGTCCCCCACGATTTCGCCCTGGCCGGCCATTCGGATGCCGACGTGGGACTGCATGCCCTGGTCGACGCGATCCTGGGGGCGCTCGCTGCCAGCGACATCGGCGAGCACTTCCCGCCGTCGGATCCCCAGTGGCGCGGCGCGGATTCCGCGCTTTTCGCCGCCCATGCCCGCGACCTGGTGGCCGCGCGGGGCGGGCGCATCGTCAATGTCGACGTTACCCTCATCTGCGAACGGCCGAAGATCGGACCCCATCGCCCGGCCATGACGGCACGGCTCGCCGCCCTGCTCGGGATCGCTGCGGAGCGGGTGAGCGTGAAGGCGACCACCACCGAGCGCCTCGGCTTCACCGGACGGGGCGAAGGCATCGCTGCGCAAGCCACCGCCACCCTGGCCCTGCCCCGTGTCCATGACCTGCCTGGCGATGTTTGAACGCCCGGCCCTTCCCCTCTTTCACCCCGTCACACTGATCGCGACTTGGTTCGGCGCCGGCTTGATCCGCGGCGCGCCCGGCACCTGGGGATCCTTAGCGGCGCTGCCCTGCGCCGCCAGCCTTCATCTCCTGGGCGGACCCTGGCTGCTAGCCGGGGCGACCGGCCTCGTGGCCCTGGCCGGGGTCTGGGCGAGCGGCCGCTACGCCGCGGCCCTGGGCGGCGGCGGGGCCAGCGGCGATCCCGGCGCGGTGGTGGTCGACGAGGTCGCCGGGCAATGGCTCGCCCTCTTGCCCCTGCCGCTCGATCTCTGGTGGTACGCCGCCGCCTTCGCCCTGTTCCGCCTGTTCGATATCGCCAAGCCCTGGCCGATCGGCTGGCTCGACCGGAACCTGGCCGGCGGCTGGGGCATCATGGCCGACGATCTGGCGGCGGGCCTCGTAGCCGGCGCGCTGGCCACCGCCCTCCTGCTGTGGCTTGCATAGATCCGCCATGTTCGATGACGCGATCAAGCATCGGGCCGCCGCCGTGCTGCAGCGCTACCGGGCCGACGGCCTGAAACTGGCCACGGCCGAAAGCTGTACCGGCGGCCTGATCGCCGCCTGTCTTACCGAGATCGCCGGCTCGTCCGACGTCGTGGAACGCGGCTTCGTCACCTATTCCAACGAGGCCAAGAGCGAGCTGCTCGGCGTGCCGCCTGCGCTGATCGCAGACAAGGGCGCGGTGAGCGCCGAGGTCGCCGAGGCCATGGCCGACGGGGCGCTCGCCCAGTCCCATGCCGATGCCGCGGTGTCGGTAACGGGTATTGCCGGCCCCGGCGGCGGCACGGCGGAGAAGCCCGTCGGCCTGGTCTATCTGGGCGCCTGCCGGCGCGGCGGAAGGCCCCGCCATCTGCGCCGCGTCTTCCCAGGAGACCGCGAGGCGGTGCGCCGGGCCGCGCTGGAAGAGGCCCTGGATTTGGCCCAGGATTTGGCCCAGGATTTGGCCCAGGATTTGGCAGCGGCGCTCGCCGACGAGGTTTCCGACCGCTCGTCGGGCGGGTGATCGATGGCCCTGGACCCCCTCGACAGCGGCCAAGCCTCCGCGCCCCCGACACTCAGCGATGTCAGGATCAGCGACTTTCTGCTGGCGCTCATCGTCGGGCTCGGCGTCACCCGCCTGGCCGGGGTCGTGGCGGTGGCTTTGCTGGCTGGGCCGGGCTTCCGTGGGACCGGCGATATGCCCGACCTGCAGGTGCTGATCATGGTGATCCTTACCGTGCAAACCGTCGGCCTGATCGGCGCCATTTACCTCTTCGCCATTTGGCGGCGCGGGCTCGCCTGGGCCGAGATCGGTCTCCGGCCGCTGCCCGCGGGCTGGCTCGTTCGTTCCGCCGGAATCGCTTTGGCCGCCTTCGTCGTGGCGAGCCTGATCACCATGGGCGTCCAGTCCCTGATGGAGGAGCCGCCACGCAATCCCCAGCTCGACCTGATCGCGCCCGACGGCTTTTCCTGGAGCGGGCTGTTGATCACCCTCGCCTTCGTCGGCGCCATCGTGCCCTTCGCCGAGGAGCTGTTCTTCCGCGGCCTAGTCTACGGCTGGCTGCGCAGGCGCATGTCGGTCAGGCTCGCGGCCTCGGTCAGCGCCCTCGGCTTCGCGGTTCTGCACGGCATCTGGTGGCTGATTCCCGCCCTCGCCCTGCTCGGCGTCGTTCTGGCGCTGACCTACGAGCGCAGCGGCTCCATCTGGGCCGCGGTCATTACCCACGGCCTGTTCAACAGCTTCACCACCCTGCTCTATTACCTTGCCCTGGCGACGGGAATCGAACTGCCGGCATGAGCGCTCTCACTCGGAGCCGTAGAGGTCGCCGGCGCGCGCCTCGAAGGCGCTGACCATGCGGCGCACGGCTTCGTGGAACAGGGTTTCGATCAAGGTCTGCAGCAGCTTGGAGCGGAACTCGAAGTCGACATAGAAGTCGATCAGGCAGCCCTCTTCGTGCTCCTCGAAGCGCCAATGGTTCTCCAGGTGCTTGAAGGGCCCCTCGGCGTAGACCACATCGATGCGGCGGCCGGCTTCGTCGAGCGCGACGTGACTGGTGAAGCGCTCGCGGATCATCTTGAAGCCGATCACCAGGTCGGCGACGAACCAGGTGTCGTCGCGCTGGCGGATGCGCGCCGCCAGGCACCAGGGCAGGAATTCCGGATAGCGCTCCACGTCGGCCACCAGCCCGTAGAGCTGTGCCGGCGTGTAGGCGACGACCCGCTGTTCGGCGTGAATCGGCACCGCTCGCCGACGGGGCCTAGATGGCCGCCGCCAGCTTGGCTTCGCGCGCCTGGCGCAGGCGCTGGAAGTCCTCGGCGGCGTGATAGGACGAGCGGGTGAGCGGCGAGGCCGAGACCATGAGGAATCCCTTGCCGTAGGCCAGCGCCTCCAAGCGCTGGAAGTCCTCGGGTGTCACGAAGCGGTCGACGGCGTGGTGCTTGGGCGTCGGCTGGAGGTACTGGCCGATGGTGAGGAAATCCACCCCGGCGGCGCGCAGGTCGTCCATCACCTGGAGTACCTCCGCCTCCTCCTCGCCGAGGCCCACCATGATGCCCGACTTGGTGAACAGGCCGGGGTCGAGCTGCTTGGCGCTGTCGAGCAAGCGCAGCGAATGGAAGTAGCGGGCGCCCGCCCGGACCTCGGCATAGAGCCGCGGCACGGTCTCCAGATTGTGGTTGAAGACGTCGGGGCGCGCCGCGACGACTTTTTCCAGCGCCCCTTCCTTGCGCAGGAAGTCGGGGGTCAGGACCTCGATCGTGGTCTCCGCCGAGGCCTCGCGGATCGCCCGGATGGTGTCGGCGAAATGCTCGCCGCCGCCGTCGTCGAGGTCGTCCCGGTCGACCGAGGTGATGACGACATGGCGGAGGCCGAGCTTCTTCACCGCCTGGGCCACGTTGACCGGCTCGAACGGGTCGAGGGCGCCCGGCCGTCCGGTCGCGACATGGCAGAAGCTGCAGGCGCGGGTGCAGATCTCGCCCATGATCATCATGGTGGCGTGGCGCTGGGACCAGCACTCGCCGATGTTGGGGCAGGCCGCCTCCTCGCAGACCGTGTGC
>JAUVQB010000242.1 GCA_030598385.1 Alphaproteobacteria bacterium
GGCAAGGACTACAGCCCGTCGCAGATCTCCGCCTTCATCCTGCAGAAGATGAAGGAGGACGCAGAATCCTATCTCGGCGGCGAAGTCACCCAGGCGGTCATCACCGTTCCGGCCTATTTCAACGATTCCCAGCGCCAGGCGACCAAGGACGCCGGCAAGATCGCCGGGCTCGAGGTGCTGCGCATCATCAACGAGCCGACCGCCGCGGCGCTCGCTTACGGGCTCGAAAGGAAGGGCAGCGGCACGATCGCGGTCTACGACCTGGGCGGCGGCACTTTCGATATCTCGGTGCTGGAGATCGGCGACGGGGTGTTCGAGGTCAAGTCGACCAACGGCGACACCTTCCTCGGCGGCGAGGATTTCGACAAGCGCGTCATCGATTATCTCGCCGAGGAGTTCAAGAAGGAGCAGGGGATCGACCTGCGCGGCGACAAGCTGGCCTTGCAGCGCCTCAAGGAGGCGGCGGAGAAGGCCAAGATCGAGCTGTCGTCGGCGATGGAGACCGAGGTCAATCTGCCGTTCATCACGGCCGATCAGAACGGCCCCAAGCACCTCAACATGAAGGTGTCGCGGGCCAAACTCGAGGCCCTGGTCGACGATTTGGTCGCCAAGACCATGGGTCCGGTGAAGGCCGCCATCAAGGATGCGGGACTCTCGGCCGGCGAGGTCGACGAAGTTATTCTAGTCGGCGGCATGACCCGCATGCCCAGGGTGTTCGAGACCGTGAAGGCCTTCTTCGGCAGGGAACCGCACCGCGGCGTCAACCCGGACGAGGTGGTGGCCCTGGGCGCGGCGATCCAGGCCGGCGTCCTCAAGGGCGAGGTCAAGGACGTGCTGCTGCTCGACGTGACGCCTCTGTCGCTCGGCATCGAGACCCTGGGCGGCGTCTTTACCCGCCTGATCGACCGCAACACCACCATCCCCACCAAAAAGAGCCAGGCCTTCTCCACCGCCGAGGACAACCAGATGGCGGTCACCATCCGGGTCGCCCAGGGCGAGCGCGAGATGGCGGCCGACAACAAGCTGCTCGGCCAGTTCGACCTGGTCGGGATTCCCTCGGCGCCGCGCGGCATCCCCCAGATCGAAGTCACCTTCGATATCGATGCCAACGGCATCGTAAACGTTTCGGCCAAGGACAAGGCAACCAGCAAGGAGCAGGCGATCCGCATTAAGGCCTCCGGCGGCCTCGGCGACGAGGACATCGACCGCATGGTCAAGGAGGCGGAAGAGCATGCCGAGGAGGACAAGAAGCGCCGCGAGCTGGTGGAGGCCCGGAACCAAGGGGAGGCCTTGATTCACGCCACCGAAAAAACCCTGTCGGAAGCGGGCGACAAGGTCGACGAGGCCGAGACGACGACGATTACCACGGCCATCGAGGAGCTCAAGGCCGAGCTCGCGGGCGAGGATTTGGACGGGATCCGCAGCAAATCGGAAGCACTCGCCCAGGCCTCCATGAAGCTCGGTGAGGCGATGTATGCAGCCCAGCAGGCGGACGCCGAAGGCGAGCCTGAGGCGGACGCCGGCGATGGCAGTGGTGGCGATGGCAGTGGTGGCGAGGCCCCGCCCTCGTCCGATGCCGACAAGGTGGTCGACGCCGACTTCGAAGAGGTCGACGACGACCGCAGGGACAAGTCGGCCTGATAGCCGGTCGGCGATGGGTCGGGGCGCAAAGATCGGGACGAGTCTGATGGCTGCCGGTCTGCCGTGTCCCGGCCAATCTGGCGGACATTGATCGAGGACGACGGGCGGTTTGATGGCCAAGCAGGACTACTACGATACCCTGGGCGTCGGCCGTTCGGCCAATAAAGACGAGATCAAACGGGCCTATCGCAAATGGGCCATGCAATACCACCCGGACCGAAATCCGGGCGATTCCTCGTCCGAACATAAGTTCAAGGAAATCAGCGAGGCTTACGAAGTCCTGAAGGACGAGGAGAAACGGGCGGCCTACGACCGCTTCGGCCATGCCGCCTTCGACGGCGGCCCCGGGCCGACCGGGCCAGGCGGTTTCAACTTCACGGGCGGATTCGCCGACATCTTCGACGAAATGTTCGGGGAGTTCATGGGCGGCCGCCGGTCCGGCGGGCAGCGCCGCGGCGCGGATCTCCGCTACAACCTGGAGATCACCCTCGAAGAGGCCTTCCAAGGCAAGACGACCCAGATTCGCGTGCCGAGCAGCATCCTTTGCCAGGAGTGCGACGGCAGCGGCGGCGAGAAGGGCTCCTCTCCGGTGGCCTGCCAGACCTGCGGCGGGCGCGGGAGGGTGCGCGCCCAACAGGGCTTTTTCACCATCGAGCGCACCTGCGCCGCCTGCGGCGGTGCCGGGCGGGTGATCGAAAAGCCGTGCCGCTCGTGCGGCGGTGCGGGCCGGGTTCAGAAAGAAAAGACCCTGCAGGTCAACATTCCGGTCGGCGTCGAGGACGGCTCGCGCATTCGCCTGGCCGGCGAGGGCGAAGCGGGCCTGCGGGGCGCACCGCCGGGCGATCTTTACATCTTCCTTACCCTCAAGTCCCACCGCTTCTTTCAGCGCGACGGCGCCAGCATTTACTGTCACGTGCCGTTGGCGATGACCACGGCCGCCCTCGGCGGCAACATCGAAGTGCCGACCATCGACGGCAGCCGGGCGCGGGTAAAAATTTCACCCGGCGCCCAGACCGGCCAGCAGTATCGCCTCAAGGGCAGGGGTATGACCGTGCTGCGCTCCACCACCCGCGGCGATATGTATATCGAGATCGCCGTGGAAACGCCGGTCAACCTGACCAAAAAACAACAGGAACTGCTGCGGGAGTTCGAGGGCGCCGGCAAGTCCGGCAAGACCAGTCCCCAGTCCGACGGCTTCTTCGCCAAGGTCAAGGAGGTCTGGGAGGACCTGACGGAGTAGCGGCCTTTGCCGGTCCGGCACCCTGGCCTTGGTCGGACGCCAAATAGTCCGCGCGGCTCAGGTGGAAAACCGAAACCTTTTGGCGGTAGTGAACAGCGTCGGCCTGACGGACCAGGCCTATTTTCTGCAAGACACGGTGCGAGGCCAGGTTGTCCGGATGGCTGACCGCCACGATGGGGTCGAAGGCGAAGCCGCGGAAACCCTGGTCCAGCACGCAACCAGCCGCCTCCGTCGCGATGCCCCGGCCCCAGGCTTTCGGCAGATAGCGGTAGCCGATCTCGATCAGGCCCGTCTTTTCCAGCGGAAACAGTCCGCACCAGCCGAGGAATCCGGGCGCCGCCCGTTCCTCGACCACCCAAATGCCGCCTAACTTGGGCCAGGCGTCGGCGAATCGCCCCCGCAGGACCTCGCGGTGCTTTTCAGGATCCGGCGGCGCGCCCCAGATGAACCGGGCGACCGAGGGGTCGAGATCCATGGCGAGGCAGTCGTCCAGGTCCGCCGGCCTGCGCGGCCGCAGGGCGAGGCGCGGGGTCTCGAGGTCTGGCAGCATGGCTCCTCAGTCCTGCCGCGGCAGGTAGCTGTCCGACCACTTGAGCACCAGGTTGAAGGAGACGCTGA
>JAUVQB010000354.1 GCA_030598385.1 Alphaproteobacteria bacterium
AGTTGATCTGCACCGCCCTCTCCCCCGCCCTTTTTTGGTTGATAGGGGTTTCAGCACCAGCGACACAGCGAAGCGATTCCTGGCGCGGGCCCTCTCAGCCGACCGCCGGCGGCGGTTGCGCGGCCCGGATGAGATGGCCGAGCAGGGAGATGCTCGCCCGCCCGTCGCTCGGCAGCCCGTTGCGGCTTTGGAAGTCGCGGATCGCCGCCGCCCGCGCTTCGCCGTTGGGCGCGCGGAATTCGCCCTCGGCGGCCGGCGCCATATGCCCCAAATGGATCAGGAAGTAGTCGATCGTCGCGAGCGGCAGGGGCGCGGCCGTGGCGCCCGGCCGCGGCCCTCGGCCGTCGCCCGGTGAAATCCCAATTCGGCGGAGCGCCGCGCCCAGGGACCCGGGGGCCGTGTTCGCCATTTGCTCGCTGGCCGGCCGCAAAGCGTCGCCCGAGAAGACCAGCGGCGGCGCGCCGGCATCGCCCGGCAAGACCTCGCAGTTCGGCTGGATGTAGGAGGCCGTCACAACCGCACCGGCCAGGCCGCAGCCCAGGTTCAGCAAGATCACGTGCTGCCGGCCACGCCGGTAGCCGGCCGGCGCGGCCTGCGCCTCGCCCAGCATGATGCGCCGCCGCAGGTTCTGGCCCAGAGCCTGCAGGCCGAGCCATCCGGTCTCCCGGCCGATGGGTTTGTTGAGCGTGATAACCGCCCAGGAATTGGCGACGTTGCCGAGCGAGGCCCCGGCGCGCGGATCGTAGGCCGGTGCCTTCTGGTAAGAACTGACCGGCGAATTGGCGAGGTAGCTGTCGCGCTGGTAGCCGGCGACGAAATGCAGCTCGCTCTTGTGCCACCAGCGTCCCTCGATGGAATTGTAAAGACAGGGCGCGCTGGCCAGCACGTGACTCGGACTGATGAGGATGCCGGTGCAATAGCCCCGGCCGCCGGTGTTGACCCGCCCCAGGGCGCTCCAGGGATACTCCCGCGCCTCGACGATCACCCGGCCGTCCGCCGGGAAGGGAATCGGCGTAGGCGTCTCGGCCGGCGGTGGCTCGATTGTCGGTTCCGGGCGTTCCGCACAAGCCGCCAGAAGACCAACCACGGCGATGACGACGGCCAGCGGGCCCCTGGCCAACCACATTACCCGAGTCCCAGGACCACGATCGAGGCGCGGGTCTGCTCGGCCAGGGCATCGATGTCCAGCCGTCCGCCCACGGCGGCGCGGCGGTCCACCACCACCAGGCCCGCATCGACTTCGCAGAGCAGCCGTCCGATGGCTTTGGACTCTTGGGCCCTGACCCGCTGCGCCACGCCGGCCGTGCCCGAGGCGGCGAGCCAACGCCCGGCCTCGGTCTCGCGCCGGGTCAAGGCAGCCTCGCCGTCTCCGGCAACCAGCACCAATAAGGGGCTGCCGTAAACCCGGGCGAGCTCCCGACCCAGCGTCAGCGCGCGCTCCTCGCCTTCATAGAGAACCGCGACCGGCTGGCCGCGGCGCCCATCGCGGCGCAGCAGCATGACCGGACAGGGCGCCCGCTCCGCATGCACCGCCGCCGACCGGCGAGAGATCACCGACCGGCGGCCCGCCGTGCTGGCCAACGCCAGGAAATCCTCTCTCTTGAGCCGCGCCATGGTTTCCGCCGCCTGGCGGACCTCGGTCACTTCGAAGGACCAGTCGAGGCGCCAGCGTTTGGCGGCGTCGGAGAGGTGCTCGCGGGCGCGTCCTTCGGCGACCCGAAAGGCGCGGCGCATGGCGCCGGCGTCGAGCGCCGCCAGGCCCCGGCAGCCGGCCGGTACCAGATGGGTAACCGGCAGGTCCGCCGCGGCAATCAAATCGGAATCCTCGACGAAAAGGGCGACCAGCTCCGCATCGAGTCCGGCGGCGAGCCGCGCCGAAGCTTCGAAATCCGCCGGGTCCACCTCGCACGGGTCGAGCGCCACCAGCACACGGCGCCGGTAGACGGACCGATCAGCCATCATCGCACGCCCTCCAGCGGATCCTCCGGCCGGCCGTCATTCGCCCTCACCCTGGGTGCGTCCGAAGGCGCGCCGCTTGTCCGCCAGCTCGATCAGGCGCGCCTCGACGCAGGCATTCACGCTGCCCTCCGGAAACCGGCCGTCGGCGTGGCGCGCGCCCGAAGGTTGGCCGGTCAGGATCTCCAGTCCCTGGTCGATAGTCTTCACCGCAAAGATGCGGAACCGCCCCTGCTCCGCCGCCTCGACCACCCGGCGGTGCAGCATGAGATGTTTGACGTTGCTGGCCGGAATCAAGACGCCCTGGCGGCCGGTCAGGCCGCGCGCGGCGCAGAGATCGAAGAACCCCTCGATCTTTTCGTTCACGCCGCCGATCGCCTGCACCTCGCCGTACTGGTTGACCGAGCCGGTCACGGCGAGCGACTGGTCGATCGGCACCTCGGCGATGGCGGACAGCAGCGCGTAGAGTTCCGTGGAGGAGGCGCTGTCGCCATCGACGCCGCCATAGGATTGCTCGAACACCAGGCTGGCCGATAGTGACAGCGGCTGGTCGCTGGCGTAGTGAGCGCTCAGGTAACCGCTAAGGATGAGCACGCCCTTGCTGTGCAGCGGCCCG
>JAUVQB010000437.1 GCA_030598385.1 Alphaproteobacteria bacterium
GTTTCACCGCGAAGTGGCGGGCTTCAACGTCCAGGGCCTGAGCGTAGACGAGCATGCCAGCGGCGAAACCAGCGAGATCTGGAAGCAATGCGACCAGCTCAATTTTTTCGAACTGCGCCCGACCTTCTGCGGGTATGACCTCGGGCACGTAAAGAAAGCGCACCGCTATCTCGCCGATCTCACTCTGCCGGTGCGCGCCGGCCCGGACGAGGTGCTCGCCTTCGGGTTCGTTTGGCCGCTCGAGGCCTGAGCGCAAGCTCGCCGCTGGTTTACAGCGCGCGAATACAACTGGAGTCTCGGGCCTTGGGCGCCACGGTCTGAGAAGGAATGCTAAGGTGGCGGGCGGAGAGCAACGAAGCCTGGGCGACTTCGACTACGTGATCGTCGGCGCCGGCTCGGCCGGCTGCCTGCTGGCGAACCGGCTGTCGGCGGACGCCGACCAGCGAGTCCTGCTGCTCGAGGCCGGCGGCAAGGACAGCTATTTCTGGATCCACGTCCCGATCGGCTATCTCTATACCCAGAATAACCCGCGCACCGACTGGTGCTTCAAGACCGAGCCGGAGGCGGGGCTGAACGGCCGCGCACTCGCCTATCCGCGCGGCCGGGTGCTCGGCGGCTGCTCGTCCATCAACGGCATGATCTATATGCGCGGACAGGCCCGCGACTACGACCTCTGGCGCCAGCTCGGCAACACGGGCTGGGGCTGGGAGGACGTGCTGCCCTCATTCACCCGCGCCGAGGACTTCTATCGCGGCGCCGACGCGCTGCACGGCGCCGGCGGCGAGTGGCGGGTCGAGGGCCTGCGCCTCTCGTGGGAGATCCTCGACGCCTTCCGCGACGCGGCGGCCGAGGTCGGCATCCCCAAGATCGACGACTTCAACCGCGGCGACAACGAAGGCTGCGGCTACTTCCACGTGAACCAGAAGCGCGGCGTCCGCTGGAACACGGCGAAAGCCTTCCTGCGCCCGGTCATGAAGCGGCCGAACCTGACCGTCCTGACCCACGCCCAGGCCCTGCGCGTCCGCTTCGACGGGCGGCGGGCGACCGGGGTCGAGCTGCGCGACAGGGCCGGAGCGGCCGGCGTAACCGCCCGGCGCGAGGTAATCCTCGCCGGCGGTGCCATCGGGTCGCCCCAGTTGCTGCAGCTCTCCGGCGTCGGTCCGGGCGCCCTCTTGCAGGAACAGGGCGTGCCGCTGGTCCACGAGCTCAAGGGGGTCGGCGACAACCTGCAGGACCATCTGCAGATCCGCCTGGCCTTCAAGGTCGCGGGCACCCGGACCATGAACGAGCGGGCGAACAGCCTACTAGGGCGCCTCGGCATGGGCCTGGAATATTTTCTGTTCCGCCGCGGCCCGCTCACCATGGCGCCCAGCCAGCTCGGCGCCTTCGCGAGATCCGACGCCGCGCGCGACACACCCGACCTGGAGTACCACGTCCAGCCACTGTCGCTGGAAAAGTTCGGCGATCCCTTACATCCCTTTCCGGCTTTTACCGCATCGGTCTGCAACCTGCGGCCGGAAAGCCGGGGCAGCGTCCGGATCCGCAGTCCCGATCCCGTCGCCGCCCCGGCGATCAAGCCGAACTATCTCTCCACCGCCCGTGACCGCAAGGTGGCGGCCGAGGCGATTCGCCTGACCCGACGAATCTGCGCGGCGCCTGCCCTCAGCCGCTTCGCGCCCGAGGAGTTCAAGCCCGGACCGCAGCTCACGAGCGACGAGGAGCTGGCGCGTGCGGCCGGCGACATCGGCACCACCATCTTCCACCCGGTGGGAACCGCAAGAATGGGCCGGGATGACATGGCGGTGGTGGACGAGCGGCTGCGGGTCCACGGCATTGCGGGGCTGCGCGTGGTCGACGCCTCGATCATGCCGATCATCACCTCCGGCAACACCAACGCGCCGACCATGATGATCGCGGAAAAGGCTGCCGACATGATCCGCGAGGATCGCCACGGCTAGACGTCCCGGTTA
>JAUVQB010000261.1 GCA_030598385.1 Alphaproteobacteria bacterium
CACAACTTCTGCGACGTGACCGAAACACTCTGGCAAAAAGTCCGCCAAACCCTCGGCCCACGCTATCGCCTCTTCGAGCACATCCGCACCATCACCGCCTACCACATCTTCACCTCATGGCGCGCCCTCATGCGCACCATCCTCACAGGAGTCCCACCGCCCCTCCAACGCCTATCCTGAACCACCCTCGCCCAAAACCACCCCCAAACCCCCAGCGCTACCCCATCAGGCCATAGTGAGAACCGCTGGTCTGTCAGGGTCGGTATACCCAACGGGCGAAGCTTGCCACGGGCTTTCGGGATATAGATCCGTTTGACCGGCTTCGGGCAATACGTGCCCTTCAGAAGATCGGCTTGCAGGTTATCCAGATGCTTCTCCAGATTGCCCTGCAGGCGTTGCTTATCCATTCCGTCAATGCCCGGTGTTCTCGCGCCACTAGACGCCAGTACAATCCGGGCAGCTTCAGCAAGCCATTCCCGATTGGCAACGAGCCGTAGAAGGCGATCAAACCGACGGGTCTGATCACTCTCGGCCCATGTTGCGAGCTTGTGCTGTCCGACGACAACTAAGATGTCCGGTTAGCGACAACTAGCTTGGCCGGTTGATGTGGTGCATTTCCTCCCCCTGCGATCGCAGGGGGAGGAAATGCCAGGACATTGGATCACCGACCAGCAATACAGGTTTTACATGACACAGCGAAACAACGGCTTGGGCCAAGCGTGCGCCACCGCCAAGGCAGGCTTCAGTGAGCGCACGGCACGGCGCTTTCGGCAGGCGGGGATGCCGCCGAGCGGGTGCCGCCGCCCGCGCACCTATCGAACCCGCGAAGATCCCCTTGCGGCGGTCTGGGATGAGGATCTGCTGCCGCTTCTCGATGCCTGCCCGGATCTGCAGGCGACCTCGCTGTTGAGCGAACTGCAGCGCCGCTATCCGGACGCTTATCCGGACACGCTGTTGCGCACCGTGCAACGACGGCTCGCCCATTGGCGGGCGGTGTACGGCCCGGAGCGGGATCTGATCTTTCGCCAGGAGCATCCGCCGGGGCACCAGGGCCTGTCCGACTTCACCGACGGCGGCAAGCTCGGTGTCACCCTCGCCGGACTGCCGTTTGCGCACCTGCTCTATCACTTCCGTTTGGCCTACAGCGGCTGGGAGCATGCCAAGGCGATCATCGGCGGCGAGAGCTACCCGGCGCTCGCCGAGGGCCTGCAGGAGGCTCTCTGGCAGCTCGGCGGCGCGCCCTCGGAACACCGCACCGACCGGCTGTCGGCGGCCTACCGCAACCTGGACCGGGACGCCCAAGCGGACGCCGCCGAGGCCTATCACGAGCTGTGCCGCCATTACCGCATGCGGCCGACCCGCAACAATCCCGGCCTGGCCCATGAGAACGGCGCGATCGAGGGCGCCCATGGCGGCCTGCGGCGCCGCCTGGCCGATGCCCTGGCCCTGCGCGGCTCATCCGACTTCGACGATCTGGCCGCCTATCAGGGCTTCGTTCAGGAGGTGGTGAGCCGGGCCAATCGGCGCCGGCGCAAGGCGGTGGACATCGAGCTCACCGCCTTGAAGCCGCTGCCGGCGCGGCGCACCTGCGACTTCACGCCGGCCTCGGTCACCGTCACCACGTCGGGCACCGTGCGGATCCGCGGCGTCCTTTACAGTGTGCCGTCCCGGCTGGTCGGCTGCCGCCTCAAGGCGCACATCTACGATGACCGCATCGTCTGCTATCTCGGCACCAGCGAGGTCGTCACCTTGTCACGATTGCGCGCCGCCGATCACAACGATCGGCCGCGGCGCATCGACTATCGCCACGTGATCGCCAGCCTGGTGCACAAACCGCAAGCCTTCCGGCGCTACGTGTTCCGGGAGAACATGTTCCCCACCCCGGCATTCCGGGCCGCCTGGCAGGCCATCGATCGAGCCCTGGAGCCGAGGCACGCCTGTCGGGTCTATGTCGGGCTGTTGCATCTGGCGGCTCGGCACGACTGCGAGGCCGACCTCGCCCAGGCGCTCGAGACCATCCTCGGCAACGACCAGCTGCCCGACCTCGACCGGCTCCGGCAACGCTTCATCCCCAAGCCGCCGACCGTCGAGGTGCAGGTCGCGCCGCCCGACGTCACCGTCTACGACAGCCTGCTTTCCGCCGCGGCCGCGGCGGAGGCCGCGCCATGAGCCCCGACAGCAGCCCCGTCGATGCCGCCAAGCTGCCGGTCATGCTGAGCAGCCTGCGACTGCCGTCGATCAATCGACTATGGCAACAGATCGCCGAGCAGGCCGACGGCGAAGGCTGGGGCTCCGCCCGCTTCCTGGCAACCCTGTGCGAACATGAGATCGCCGATCGCCATCAGCGACGGATCGCCCGCCACCTGGCGCAATCCGGCCTGCCCCGCGGCAAGTCCTTGGCGAGCTTCGAGTTCGCCGCCGTCAAAAGCCTCAACAAGGCCAAGGTGCTGGCCCTGGCCGCCGCCGACGCCTGGCTCGATCAGGGCGCCAACGTGCTGATCTTCGGCCCCTCCGGGGCGGGAAAGAGCCACCTCGCCGCGGCCATCGGCGCCAACCTCGTCGAGATCGGCAAGCGGGTCCTGTTCACCCGCACCACCGACCTGGTCCAGAAACTCCAGGCCGCGCGGCGCGATCTCGGCTTGCCGCAGCTGCTCGCAAAGCTCGACCGCTTCGATCTCCTGATCCTCGATGACCTCGGCTACGTCAGAAAGGATCACGCCGAAACCAACGTCCTGTTCGAGCTTATCGCCGAGCGCTACGAGCGCCGCTCGATGATCGTCACCGCCAACCAGCCGTTCTCCCAATGGGACAACATCTTCCCCGACGAGGCCATGACCGTCGCCGCCATCGACCGCCTCGTCCACCACGCATCCATCTTCGAACTCAACACCGAGAGCTACCGACGACGAACCGCAATCAAAAAAATCGCCACTTCAACCGGCCATCCTAATTGACGCCGACCGGACACCGTAATTGTCGTTGAACAGCGACCCGATCATCGCCAGGATACGCCGCCCTCATCTCATCCCATCACCAACATTCGGGTATAGCTCATTTGGCTTCGGGGTCCGGCTTAGCGGGCGAAAGCGCTGCCGCGATCGGCTCGCGACGGGTCGCGAGACAATGACACCCGCCGGCGGCGCGCATCTCCCGCGCGTCCGCCAACGGGCTTCATCGGATGTTCAGTCTTCCTTGATTATTGCCGTGCGACGGGTCTCGTCGTCAGGAAAAACGCGCCCGGACTTCAGCGTGGCGAAGATGTGCTTGAATACGAGACCCGGCTGTCCTTCCTGCCTGCCGGA
>JAUVQB010000490.1 GCA_030598385.1 Alphaproteobacteria bacterium
CCGGCGTGCCGTCGACGGCAGTGTATTTGGTGTCTCCGCGCCGGATGGCGGCGATCGCGGCTTCCTTGATGTTGTCCGGCGTATCGAAGTCGGGCTCGCCGGCCCCTAGGCCGATCACGTCGCGCCCGGCGGCCTTGAGCTCGCGGGCCTTCTGGGAGACCGCAATGGTCGGTGACGGCTTGATGCGCGATAGGCGCTCGGCAAGGAAGGACATGGCTGCGGCGCTCCTCTCAAACCCCGTTTGCTTCGCGCGAACCTAATGAACCCCATGTGCGCTGGCAACCGCCCAACGGGCAATTGGGTTGCCTCGGCAGGCGTTGCCATAGCCTTGGGTTGCCTAGCTTCCGCCACAGTCCGCCGCGAAATGGCCCTCTTGTCGCTGTTTCCCTGCCTTCTGGCTCGGCTGAGCTAACAACGCGGTCGGAACGAGCCGGCCGACAAAGGGATCTAACAATGGGAAACAGGGCATGAAGTACGACAGATCCAGCCACAGATCTGGCCAATGGCCGCACAGCAGCGCCGCAGGCTACTCCATGATCGGCGTCTTTCCGCGCCATAGCACGATGATCTTCAGGGAAACACTTGCTGTGATCACCCTCGCGCTGGCCCTCGGGCTGCTCGCCTTGGCCCTCACGGTCCTCGCGCCGCGCAGCGCCTGGCCGCAGACCGCGATGGACCCGGCCGCCGCCGCGCAGGACCCCTGGCCGGCCGGGCTGTTCTTTCGCAGCGGGCGCGGCGACGCGCTCCTGGAAGCGCCCAGCCTGAAGAGCGACGTAGTCATCCGCATCAACGGCGAGGTCGCCCGGACCCATGTCCGCCAGAGATTCTTCAACCCGGCCGACGTCTGGCTCGAGGGAGTCTATGTCTTTCCGCTGCCCCCGGGCTCGGCCGTCGACCGCCTGATCATGGAGGTCGGCGAGCGCCGCATCGAGGGCCGCATCCTGCCCAAGAAGGAGGCCGAAGAGGTCTTCAAGCAGGCGGCCGCCGAGGGCCGCAAGGCCAGCCTGCTGGCGAGCGAGCGTCCCAACGTCTTCGTGACCTCGGTGGCCAACATCGGCCCGGGCGAGAAGGTCACCATCGAGATCGAGTACCAGGGCCGGGCGCTCTACCGCGACGGCCGCTTCGAGCTGCGCTTTCCCATGGTGGTGGCGCCGCGCTATACGCCCGGCAGCGAGGAAACGCCGATGGTCTCCGCGCCGCAGCTAGCTCCTGCGGCCCAACCCACCCTTCAGCCCATCAGCCACGGCCCGACCCACCTGCTGCCGGACGAGGACGACGCGCCGGGCCGCGATCTCTTCGGACCGGTGCGCAAGCCTGGCGGCCCGCGCCAGAACAAGCTGTCCCTGGCGGTCCATCTCGACGCCGGGCTGCCGCTGGCCAAGGTCGAAAGCCTCTACCACGCGGTGACCGAAGAGACCGCAAGCGAGAGCCGGCGCATCCTCACCCTGGCCGCGGGCAGCATGCCGGCGAACCGCGACTTCGTGATCGCCTGGACGCCGAAGACCGACGCCGCGCCCAAGGCCTCCCTGTTCGCCGAGGAGATCGACGACGAAACCTACCTGGCGGTCACCTTGGTGCCGCCAAGCCTCGCCGAGGAACCAATCGAGACCGCAGCACCGGCGGAGCACAAAATCGCCCGGGA
>JAUVQB010000430.1 GCA_030598385.1 Alphaproteobacteria bacterium
AGCCTGGCTGACCGCGCGACCATTGCCAACATGGCCCCGGAGTACGGCGCCACCTGCGGGTTCTTCCCGATAGACGAGGAGACCATCCGCTATTTGCGCTTTACCGGACGCGAGGCCGGGCAGGTCGACCTGGTCGAGGCCTACGCCCGCGCCCAGGGACTGTGGCGCGAGGCGGGCGCCGAGGATCCGAAGTTCAGCGAGAAGCTGGAGCTCGACCTGGCAACGGTCGAGCCCTCGCTGGCCGGGCCCAAGCGGCCACAGGACCGGGTGGCCCTGTCCGCCATCGCCGGCTCGGCGCGAGACATCATCATTGCCGGCACCGACGACGAGACCGCCGGCGTTCAGGTCGCGGGCGAAAACTATCAGCTCAGCCACGGCGACGTGGTCATCGCGGCGATCACCAGCTGCACCAACACCTCGAACCCCAGCGTGCTGGTGGCCGCCGGCCTCTTGGCCCGCAGGGCGCGCGAGAGGGGCCTCTCGGTCAAGCCCTGGGTCAAGACCTCGCTGGCGCCGGGCTCGCAGGTCGTCACCGAGTACCTGGAAGCCGCGGGCCTGCAGGCAGAGCTGGACGCCCTCGGATTCGACCTGGTGGGCTACGGCTGTACCACCTGCATCGGCAACTCCGGCCCCCTGCCGGAGCCGATCTCCGAGGCCATCGCGGCCGGCGACTTGCACGTTGCCGCGGTGCTCTCGGGCAACCGCAACTTCGAGGGCCGGGTCAATCCCCAGACCCGGCTCAATTACCTGGCGTCCCCGCCCCTGGTGGTGGCCTTCGCGCTGGCCGGCTCGATCACCCGCGATCTGTTGAGCGAACCCCTGGGCGAGGCAACGGACGGCACGCCGGTCTATCTCAAGGACGTCTGGCCCTCCAACCAGGAAATCCGGGCGGTCATCGACAGCTCATTGACGCCGGAGATGTACGCCGAGCGCTATGGCGACGTCTTTACCGGCCCGGAGCAGTGGCGGGCGATTTCGACGCCCACCAGCCTGACTTACGAATGGCAGGAGGCGAGCAGCTACGTGCGCCATCCTCCCTTCTTCGCCGGCATGTCGGCAGAGCCGACGGCCCCGGCCAATGTCGGCGGCGCGCGCGTCCTGGCGGTGTTGGGCGATTCGATAACCACCGACCACATTTCCCCGGCGGGCGCCATCGCGACCGACAGCCCGGCCGGCCGCTATCTGATCGAGCGCGGCGTCGAGCCGATCGACTTCAATTCCTATGGCGCCCGGCGCGGCAACCACGAGGTGATGATGCGCGGCACCTTCGCCAACATCCGCATCCGGAACGAAATGGTTTCCGGCGTCGAGGGCGGCGTCACCCGCCATCTGCCCGGCGGCGAGGTCATGGCGATCTACGACGCCGCCATGGCCTATCAGGGCGAGGGCGTGCCCTTGGTGGTCATCGGCGGCAAGGAGTACGGCACCGGCTCGTCGCGCGACTGGGCGGCTAAAGGCACGCGGCTTCTGGGAGTGCGGGCCGTCATCGTCGAATCCTTCGAACGCATCCACCGCTCCAACCTGATCGGCATGGGCGTGCTGCCGCTCGTGTTCACGAACGGCGAGACCCGCACGTCATTGGGCCTCACCGGCGAGGAAACGATCGACATCGCCGGGATCGAAGCGGGCCTGACGCCGCGCGCCGAGCTCGTTTGCCGTATCACCCGCACCGACGGCAGTGTGAGCGAGGCTAAGCTTTTGTGCCGAATCGACACCGCCGACGAACTTGCCTACTTCAACAACGGCGGGATCCTGCATTACGTGCTGAGAGATATCCTGAAGGCGGCGTGACCCGCGCCCGGCGTGGGAGGCGTTTCTTTGCGATGCCCTCGGGCCCCGCTTATACCCACCCAACCTGTGGATAAGCAGGCAAGGTGTGGGGACAAGTGAAAGTTTTATCCACCGAAATCTTGCCCTCGGGCAACGCTCTGGGCTTGCCGCGAAGCTTGGCCGGTCGCTAGGATATCCATGGATCGAGCGGCCTTCGGGCTTAACGGTCCGGGAGACGCCAGGAGCAAGGATTCGCGTCC
>JAUVQB010000333.1 GCA_030598385.1 Alphaproteobacteria bacterium
CGGAGGCCGCCGTCGCGACAACCCAGCGAGCGGGCCTAGGGCTCGCGAGTGGCCCGGTTGAAGCGCCCGAGGTGGGTGCGGCAAGCTCAGTCTTGCAGCCTCGCCGAGACGCGCCGCCGAAGTTTGGATTGCTTGGTGATCGATCTCCTCCGATTGGGGCGCGGTCCCGTTCGCGGGGCCGCCGTCCCCGCCCGGGGCAAAAGAGGTCACTTGTGGCTTTGGATGTTCGGGTGCGGTGGATGAAAAAGCCCCGCCGCCATCGCGTGCCGGAGTCGGATCCGACTTACGAGGCGTCGGGGCGTGGCCGTCTTCCCGGGCACGATGCAGAGAAGTTTCTTCTCTGCACCCGACGCCTCCGCATTTAGCACAAGCGATTCGCGCCGGGCAACCACATTTTGTGGTCTTTCCGAGTTGCCTGCCAGATACTGCGCTTGCCCACGGGCCGCCTGGGCCAGCGGCAGTCGAACGCCGCCATTTCCCAGTCTTGCTGTCGCTCGGATACCGCTCTAGACACGGCGGGGCATGAACACGGTATAGTCGAGATCCAATAGGACCGCCGGATCGTAGGCCCCCTCTGCGTCGCGATAGGGGAAATCGGCGCAAGGCCGGTCCTTGACCGCCACCGTTCTCAAACGCAGTGCGCCGAGATCGCCGCGTCCCGGCAGCTCGTGGCGATCGAGCACCTCCGACCAGGCATAGACCGTGTCGCCGGCGAAGGCGGGCGCGGTGTGGGCGCCCCCGTTGATGGCGGCGATCGCGAAGGCGTTGGCCAGGCCATTGAAGGAGAGCGCGCGGGCGAGCGAGATCACGTGGCCGCCGTAGACGATCCGCCGGCCGAAACGGCCGTCCTTTTCCGCGTGCAGGTTGAAGTGCACCTTGGCGGCGTTCTGGTAGAGGCGGGCCGCCATCTGGTGTTCGGCCTCTTCGATGGTCATGGCGTCCACATGATCGATCCGCTCGCCCGGCTCGTAGTCGTCCCAGAGATGCGGCGCGCCGGCCATGTCCGTTGAGTAGCGCGAGAGGTCGAGCCCGGGCGCCACGACGAGATGCTCGGCCGGAACGGCCTCGGGAAGTTCGGGGACCAGCGGATCCGGCGCCGGCGAGGCCGGGTCTCGCTTGCGCACCATGACCCATCGCACGTAGCCGAGCACCGTCTCGTTGTGCTGGTTGCGGCCGATCGACTCGACGTAGACCACGCCGGTCTTGCGGTTCGAGTTCTCCTTGAGGCCGATGACGCGGCTCTCGGCAGTCACCGTGTCACCCTCATAGAGCGGCGCCTTGAAGATGCAGCTGGCATAGCCGAGGTTGGCGATGGCGTTGAGCGAGATATCGGACACCGTTTTGCCGAACACCAGGTGAAAGGCCAGAAGGTCGTCGAGCGGCGCGCGCGGATACCCGAGGCTGACCGCGAAGGGGCTCGACGAGGCCAGCGCGAAGCGTGTACCGGTCAGCGCCAGATAAAGCGCCTGATCGCCCGCCGTTACGGTGCGTGGCGTGGCATGGGTCAGAATCTGGCCGAGTGTGAAATCTTCGAAGAAATGGCCGGCATTCGTCTTGGTCATGCGAAATACCGTTCCCCTGGACGCATAGCGGGCCGCAATGCAGCGCTCACGAGGCCCTTGAGCGCGGGATCAAGATACCTCAGCGGCCGCCGGCTCCGCCGGCGCGGTCTCCGCGCCGTTGCCGTTGCGGGCCTCGATCGCTTCGGCCAGGGCCACCATGCGATGAGCGTTTTCGACATGCAGGTTCTCGATCAGCTTGCCCTCGTAGACCGCCACGCCCTTGCCCTTGGCAACGGCCGCCGCATGCGCCTCGATGATCTTGTGCGACCAGTCCACCTCCTCCGGCGAGGGCGAAAAGATTTCGTTCGCAATCTCGAGGGTGCGCGGATGGATGAGCGTCTTGCCGTCGAAGCCCATGTTCAGGCCCTGCCGGCAGGAATAGGCCAAGCCTTCGTCGTCGCGCAGGTCGAGATGCACGCCGTCGAGGATAGCCAGTCCATAGGCGCGAGCCGCCAAAAGGCACATGCCGAGGCTGGTGATCATGGGCATGCGGTCGCGGGTGTGGCTGGCGTGGAGATCCTTGGCCAAATCCGAGGTGCCCATAACCAGGCAATCGAGCCGCGCCACCGCGCCCGCGACCTCCTCCACATGAAGCATGCCGATCGGCGTTTCCATCATCGCCCAGATGCCCATCGCGGGCGGCGCGCCAGCCATCACCATGACCGCCTCGGCCTGACGCACGGTGTCGGCGCTCTCCACCTTCGGCAGCAGGACCGCGTCGGCGCCGCTGGTCGAGGCGGCGGCCAGATCGTCGAAGCCCCAGGGCGAGGACAGAGGATTGATACGGATCACCAGCTCGCGATAGCCGTAGCCGCCCGCCTCGAGGGCGCCGCGTATGTTCTTGCGGGCCTCGGCCTTGGAGTCGGCAGCGACCGAATCCTCGAGGTCGAGAATCAGGCAGTCGGCCGGCAGGCTCCGGCCTTTCTCCAGGGCGCGGGTATTCGCGCCAGGCATATATAGGGCCGAGCGACGCGGCCGGGTGTTCTTCAGCATGAAGGCCCTTCTCCAGATGACCGTGGTATTTCGAATGGCGGGGACTATAGATCAAGAATCGCCGTACGCAAGAACCCCCGACTAGCGTCTTGTAGGTTGCCTGATGTGGGTTCTAGGGGCCAAGTTTAAGCCACCGAGACCAAGAATTGACTAACGCCATGAGCATTCTCTCCATCCAGTCCCACGTCGCCTATGGCCACGTCGGCAACGCGGCGGCCGTGTTCGCCCTGCAGCGCCTGGGTCTCGAGGTCTGGCCGGTGA
>JAUVQB010000474.1 GCA_030598385.1 Alphaproteobacteria bacterium
CGCCCTGGCCTTTCGCTTCCAGCCGGGCCGCCAGGTGCCAGGCCGTCGACAGGCCATGGATGCCGGCGCCGATCACCACATACTTGACGCTTGATGGTAACGCCATCTCACCCTCTCTTACCCTGTCCCCGGCTTTCGCCCCGATCCCCTGCCTTAACGGCTCAAAAGGCCGGACTTGGCCTCGGACATGACCAGGGCGGCATCAAACCACAGACCAGTCCAAAATGGAACCAATTTTTATCTTGGTCTGAAATGGATCGAATTTGGACTAGAAACGCCCGCCCGCGAGAACCCGAGTATAGCGCTTGGCCGAGGACCGGCGTCAAGCTCAAATCGGCGGCGCCAAGGCGCGGGCTGCCGGGGTTCCAGGCTGGTTTGCGAGCTCTTTTATGACCCTATCGGCTAAGTGACCGTGCGGCAGTGCGGTGCTATGGGCCGAGGCCGAGCAAGCCGTCTGGGGCCTGAGGGTATGATTTTCGACGGTCGATCCGATTCGGTTCGAAGTTCGAATTTAAATGGCACAGTATTGGTCTGACGCCTGCTTTCCGCTTCCTGTTATCTCAGGCGGCGGCCTCGTGCAGGCCCGACTCGTCGATGACCGCGGCCAGGGTCTCGATCTTCTGCAAAGGCGCCATCAGGTGGACGCCGGAGACGCCGGGAATGGTCCTGAGGCCCTGGACCATCTCGATGCAGATGCGCCGTCCTTCGGCGGCGGGGTCCTCGGCCTGTTCGAGGCGCGTTATCACTGCGTCGGGCACGCTCACGCCAAACAGGTTGTCGCGCATCCAGCGTGCCGAGCGCGCGCTCGCGATCGGACCCACGCCGACGATGAAGGCGAGGCGATCCGGCACGGCGAAGTCGCGCAGCCGCGCGAAATACCGCTCCGCCAGGCCGAGGTCGAAGCAGAACTGGGTCTGGACGAAATCGGCCCCGGCGGCGGCCTTGGCCTCCAGCCCCTTGGGCTGCCAGTCCGCTTCGGGGTCGCGCGGCGTATCGGCGGCGCCGATGAAGAAATGCGGCGGCGGCTCGATCTTGCGTTCCGACGGCAGCATGGCGTCATCGCGCATCTGTCGCGCGAGAGATATGACGGCGCGCGAGTCGAGATCGTAGACCGGCGCGGCATCGGGTTGGTCCCCGCCGGCCGGCTCGTCGCCGTGCAGGATCAAGAGGTTCTCGATACCCTGGGCCGCGGCGCCCAGGAGGTCGCAGGCGAGCGCAATGCGATTGCGGTCCCGGCAGGTGATCTGCAGCACCGGTTCGATGCCTTCGCCGGCCAGAATCGCGGCGGCGGCGAAGCTCGACATGGCGGCGCGGGCGCCAGCCGCATCGGTGACATTGACCGCGTCGACCCGGCCCCTGAGAGGCGCCGCCTTGGCCAACAGGACCGCGGCGTCGGCGGAAAGCGGGGGCGTGACCTCCGCCGTGACCACGAACTCGCCGGCTGACAGTTTCCGTTGCAGTTGGCTCTTCGCGGCCATCGCGCCGCCTCTCCCGTATTTTCTGCGCATTTCCCGGCAGGCCGGATTCCGCGAACTCCGGCCGAACGCCCCGGCTTGCTAGCGGAAATTCAGTGGTGGGACAACGAATAACTGCGATTTTACTTGGGGTTCCAGTCCCTAGGGACCCAACCTACCGCCGCAGTCAAAAATCTGGCGGCCAGCAGACTCGGGGGCCATATTTGCGGTTGCGGCGCCGGGCGGATCGTCGCCTTGGTAAGGTCTCGTTAACCATACATTCCTATCCTGCACTCTCCGCGC
>JAUVQB010000279.1 GCA_030598385.1 Alphaproteobacteria bacterium
GGCTACCCGGACGTCGAGCTGACCCATTTCTATGCCGACAATGCGGCCTATCAGCTCGCCCGCGACCCCTGTGCCTTCGACGTCATCCTCGCCGACAACCTGTTCGGCGACATCCTGAGCGACCAGGCCGGCGCGATCGCCGGAAGTCTCGGCATGATGCTCGACCATTCCTTTGGCCGCCGGAGGCCGCGCGGCGCATCGAGGCCGCCGTCACCGCAGCGCTGGACGCAGGGCACCGCACGCCGGATATTGGCGGTACGGAGACGACCGAGAGCCTGACCGACGCCATAATCGCGGCCCTCCGCCGATGAACCGGCGGAACAGGTGTGACAAGGGAAAAGATCGATGCGCAATACCATTACCTGCGGCGAAGCGACGATCCGGCTGCTGGCCAGATACGGCGTGGACACGGTTTTCGGCATTCCGGGCGTGCACACGCTGGATTTCTGCCGCGGGCTGGGCACGTCAGGCGTACAGCAGGGCGAGGTGACCCACGTTCAGACCCGCAACGAACAGGGCGCGGGCTTCATGGCCGAGGGTTATGCCCGCGCCACCGGCAAGCCCGGCGTGGCGCTGGTCATCTCCGGGCCCGGCGTCACCAACGCCGCGACCGCCCTCGGCCAGTGCTATGCGGATTCCTTGCCCATGCTTCTCCTGTCGGCGGAGGCGGCGAGCACTTCCATCGGCAAGGGCTGGGGCGTGCTGCACGAGGTGAGCGAGCAAAAGGCGGTCACCAAGCCGCTCACCGCGCTGAGCGCGACCGCCCATCGGGCCGCGGACGTGCCGGAGCTGATGGCCCAGGCCTTTTCCATTTTCGCCGGCGAGCGGCCCCGGCCGGTCCACATTTCCATTCCCATCGACGTGCAGGCGGAGCTGGTCGAGGACAACTGGGTGCCGGTCTCGCTGCCGTCGCGGCCCGAGCCGCGCGCCGGATTGATCGCCGAAGCCGCGGCCCTGCTGAAGGGCGCGAAGCGGCCGGTGATCATGATCGGCGGCGGGGCGGGGCAGGCGGCGAGAGAACTTACGGCCATCGCCGAACGGCTCGGTGCCGTCGTGATCGCCAGCACGGCGGGCAAAGGCATCGTGCCGGACGATCATCTCTTAAGCCTGAGCGCCAGTACCGTGCGGCCCGAGGTGCAGGCCTTCATTGCCGAGGCGGACTGCATCTTGGCGGTCGGGACCGAGCTCTCCGAGGCCGACAGTTTCATCGAACGGCTCGACATCCGGGGCAAACTCATCCGCCTCGATATCGATCCGCGCAAGATGAACGACTTCTATCCGGCCGATTTGGCCATCGTGGCGGACGCGGGGCCGGCCATGGTCGAACTCGCGACGGCGCTTGAAGGCCACGACGGCGCGGCGGTCCGGGCCCAGGCGGAGGACATCGTGCGGGGGCTCCGCGAGGCCATCGACGCCAACCTCTCCGCCTCCGAGCGCCAGCACGCAAGGCTCCTGTCGGCGCTCAAGGACTGCGCGCCCGGCGACACGATCTTTGCCGGCGACGCCTGCCAGCTCGTCTATACCGGCGCCTTCGCCATGCCGCTGGCAGCGCCGCGGCGGTGGTTCTATCCGGCCGGCTATTGCGCCCTGGGCTGCGCCCTGCCGAACGCCATCGGGGCCAAGCTTGCGCTGCCCGACCGGCCGGTCGTGGTGCTCGCGGGCGACGGCGGCTTCATGTTCACCGTGCAGGAGCTGATGGTGGCCTCGGAACTGAGCCTCCCCTTGCCCGTCATCGTCTGGGAGAACGGCGGCCTGAAGCAGATCCAGGACGACATGGACAGTCGCGATATCGGACGGGTCGGCGTGGAGGGCGCCAATCCCGACTTCCTCATGCTGGCCAAGGCCTGCGGCTGCCACGGCGAACGGCCGAGCGACTTGGCGTCCTTCCAGTCGACTGTCGCAGCCGCCCTGGAAGCGGAAAAGCCGACGCTGATCGCCGTCCGGGAGAACGACCCCTGGCTGACGTAGGAGCGGTGCCCGAGAGTGCGATTCATGCTAGGCTGCCAGCCGTTCGGTTAGGGAACTGGGATCATGCAACGGCGAATTGTCCCGGACATCATGGCCGAAGGCCGCGAGCTCTTGGAACTGCCCGCCACGGCCAGCGTTTATGCCGCCGCCTGCGCCATGCGGGACTGGAGCGTCGGCGCGGTCCTGATCACCGACGACGGCCGCCTGGCCGGCATCTTCACCGAGCGGGACATGATCGACCGGGTGGTCGCTTGCGAACGGGAGCCGCGCCGCCCAAGAAGAATTTGGCCGGTTAGTTGGACCGCTCCTAGCTTTGGCCGGCAAGCATGTCTTCGTAGATCTTGTGCTCGTCTTCGCCCCAGAAGAAACCCACGATCACGAAACGCCGGCCGCGCGGAACCGGTAAGACATAATGAAGCAGCGAACAGTGGAACACGACGGCGCCCCCCGCGGGCGGCGCGTAAAGCTGTGGGCCATACTCGGGAAACCGCAACAAGCCGCCCTCGTAGTCGCCCGTGTTGAGATTGAGCGTCAGGGCATAGCGGCGGTGTTTGGTTAGCGGCGTGGTGTTGTCGCGATGCGGCGCGAAATAGCCGCCGGAAGCCGAATCGTAGCAGCCGACGCGAAAGTGCTCCATCCGGCTGACGCGGAATCCAAAGCCCTTGAGAACTTCGGGCAAGAGGCGGCGCCTTATCGCCTCGATCAGTTCCTGGGACTCCGACGAGTCCTCGGGGATGATCACATCCGCGCGCATTTTGGTTTTGGGGCCGGCGCGGTTGGACTGAGCATCAGAGGAAGCAACCGAGTTGTCGAACTTCCGCCCCTGTTCCCAAAAGGCGATGAGGTGGCGGCAGTGATCGCGGTCGAGCACGTTGGGCACGGCCAATACCGGCGCCTGCGCCGCGACGATGTTCGGCTGCTGAATCTTCAGGCGCGCCCGGGCATGTGCCAGCGCGGCTTCGGCCTGACTGGTCCCGTCAGAACCGGTGAAATTTCGCTCCAAGCGCAAAATCGGGTCGAACAGCAACGTGACGGTGCCGCCAGCCTCATCGAACCCGGCGGCCTTGTGCAGCGCGCCCTCGGGATCGCTCAAGACGCGAAACGGCAGCCCGAGGCGTTCCGCAACGGCCGCGTTCAACTCCGCCGGCGCCCGTGTGATCGCCAAGATCTGGGTTTCGATTTGGCCAATCGCCTTGTAGAGGCCCGCGAAGCCTTCCAGCTCGA
>JAUVQB010000271.1 GCA_030598385.1 Alphaproteobacteria bacterium
CAGGCTGGCTCATGGATGTCCTCATCGAATCTGAGGCGACGGTTGTCCGGGTCCAGCACCGGCTCGGCAAGCACCGTTGCGGCCCTGAGCTCGCCGAGGATCGAGACTTGAAGCGCTGTGCCGGGCCTCGCGGCCTCCGGCGCGACGAAGGCGAAGGCGAGAGATTTGCCGGTCGTCGCGCCCAGGTTGCCCGAGGAGACGGAGCCGACCAGCCGGCCGTCCCGGAACACCGCCTCGCCGCCCAGGGTATCCACATCGCCTGCCTCAATTTCCAGATAGGCGATGGCCGAGCCTTCGCCCTCCTCGACCCGGCGGGCGACGGCGTCCCGGCCGATGAAATCCTTGTCGAGCCTCACGAACCGCATCTGCCCGGCATGCACCGGGCTCGCGTCGTTCGCCAGTTCATGGCCGCCGCGGTAGGCCTTCTCCATGCGCATCATGTCCAGCGCCTTGGCGCCGAAGGGCACGATCGCGTGGGGCCGGCCGGCCGCCCAGAGGGTATCCCAGAGATCGCCGAGACGGTCGTTCGGCGCATGGAGCTCCCAGGCGAGCTCCCCGGAAAAGGAGAGCCGGAGCGCGATGACAGGGATGCCCGCCACCTCGATTTCGCGCCCTTGGAGCCAGCCGAACGCGGCATTGGAGAGATCGGCCCGCGTGCAGGCGCCGAGCACAGCGCGGGCCTTGGGCCCCGCCACGGTCAGGATGCCGATGTCGTCGGACCGGTTGGTGACGGTCACATCTACGGAGCCGCGGGCGTGCAGTGTGATCCAGTCCCAGACCCGGCGTTCGGACGGTGCGCCGGTCACGAACCAGAAGCGCTCCGGACCGAGCCGGGCGATGGTCGCCTCGCCCTCGATGGTTCCCCGCCGGTTCAAGAGCAGCGTCAGGCACGTGCCGCCGACAGTCTTAGGTATGCGGTTGGCTGAGAGGCGGTTGAGATATGCCTCCGCCTCCGGCCCGGAGATCTCGAACTTGGCAAAGCCCGAGAAGTCCCCCAGGCCCACGCCCCCATGGACCGCGCGCGCTTCGGCGCGGGCAACCTCGTGGGACGGGCCCCGGCGCCAGGTCCGGGGCTCCGCGCCTTGCCAGTCGCCGGGCGCGTAAAGCCGCGGGCGCTCCCAGCCGCCCACCTCCTCGGTGATCGCGCCAAGCGCCTCGGTGCGTGCGTGCGCGCCCGAGCGGCGGACGTTCCGGCAGGTCTCGAACTGGTCCTGGGGGAAGGGCAGCGAGAGGCGGGTCATGTAGTTTTCGCGCGAGCGGGCCAAGGCGTAGTCGCGGTCCGCCCAAGCGCCGAAGCGGCGGGGGTCGAAGCCGCGCGTGGAGACCTCGGCGGTGCCGTGGACCATCCATTGGGCGAGATATTTCCCCAGGCCCGGCCCCAAGGCGATGCCGGTCGTGACACCGCAGGCGAGCCAGTGGTTGCTGAGGCCCGGCGCCGGCCCGACCAGGGGCGAACCGTCGGGCGTGTAGGTAATGGCGCCATTGACGATGCGCTTGATACCCCGGTCCGTAAGGCACGGGAAGCGCTCGAAGCAGCGTTCGAGCCACGGCGTGATGCGCTCGAAATCCGGCTCGAAGAGCTCGGTCTCCGACTCCCAGGGGCAGCCGTCCGGCCATCTCGCGAGCGCATCGTGGGTGTCGTAAAGCCCGATCAGCGCGCCGGCCTGCTCGCGGCGCAGATAGCCGGTGAAACAGTCGTCCCGGGTGACCGGGATCTCATGGTCCATGCCGGCAAACTCGGGCACGGCGTCGGTCACCACATAGTGGTGCTGCATGGGGACGATCGGCAGGTCGAGGCCGACGAAGGCGCCGATCTGCCGGGCGTGGTAGCCGCCGGCGTTCACCACCTGCTCGGCGACGACGGTGCCCTCCTCGGTTACGACCTCCCATTCGCCCGAGGGCCGCGGCATGAGATCCAGCACCCGGTTGTGCCGCATGACCTCGGCGCCGAGCAGCCGCGCGCCCTTGGCCATCGCCTGGCAGGTCCCCGCAGGATCCACATGGCCGTCGTCCGGCGTGTGGAGCGCGCCGATGAGGGCCGAGGTGTCGGCGAGCGGATTGAGCCGCTTCACCTCTTCCGGGTCGACCCAGCGACAGTCCTGCCCCCGCGCCAGGATCGCGTCGCGGGTGTGCATCAGCCAATCGCGATGGTTTTCGCTGGCCGCCAAGCGAAGGGAGCCGCAATTGTGCCAGCTCACGCCCTGGCCGGTCTCGGCCTCGATTCCCTTATAAAGGTCCACCGCGTAGTCGTGGCAGCGGCCGAGCGCGTAACCCCCAACCATGCGGCTGACCAGCCCGGCCGCGTGCCAGGTGGCACCGGACGTGAGCTCCGCCTTCTCGATCAGCAGGCAGTCGGTCCATCCCTCCCGCGCCAGGTGATAGAGGACCGCGGCCCCCATGTTGCCGCCGCCGATCACCACAACCCGAGCCTGGCTCCGCATCTCGGCGCTCCCCATCTTGGCGTTTCGTGTCGGCAGGGCCCGTTACCGCCCGAGGCTCGGCGGGGTATCGGCCCACACGACCACCTGAGGCCCGACGGGCGCTTGGCGAAGATATAGATTTGATTGTTCTGACATCCGGAAGACTTTCCAGAACCGTGGCTTAGAGCTATCAGGTCCAAATTCTCATCGCAATCGCTCCGCCTCGGATCGTTAAGGTAAAGTGTTGCGTCGGACGGCAAAGTTCATACCTGATCGGACTCTTTTGTAAATCGAATATTGACTGACTGGTCAGAAAAAATTATCGTGAGATTGACTGACCGGTCAGAGATAAATCTCTAAAGGCCGTTCGGAATCGACTTGTTGGAAGTATCTGCCCATCTCGAGTGAAAACCCAAGATGGAATTCAAGTGATCTGGCGCTGCGCCGGATGGGTTTCCGGACAAGGCAACCCGCAAATCAAATAGGGAGAAGGGAGATCATGGATATCAAGGATACAATCAAGCGGTTACGAAACCGCGATCTGGGCAGGCGCGATTTCAACAAAGCGCTGGCTGCTGTAGGCTTGTCGGCTGCGATGATGCCAATGGCCGCCAAGCCTAGCCGGGCGGGCGATGAAGCAATCTACTATACTTGGGCAGGCTACGATGTTCCTGAAATGTGGCCGGGCTATGTCGAAAAGCACGGTGTGGCGCCTGAATTGCCCAGTTACGGCGATGCTGAAGAAGCCTTTACAAAGGTCCGGGCCGGCTTCGTCGTCGATGTCATGCATCCGTGCAGCAACAATATTCCGCGTTGGCGGGATGCCGGCATTCTGCAGCCGA